>CACXUV010000054.1 GCA_902770845.1 uncultured Prevotellaceae bacterium | reverse complement strand
GAAAACAGAGGTGGGCTTAGACATCAAACTACCAGGAAATCGAAAAATTTGTCTGCTGGCCTACCGCGACAAGACGCCCAACGGCTTTGGCAACCTGACGGAATACCTAACCTATGCTACCAACATTTACTACTCGCAACAGGACAAAGACAACCTGAGCGGACTTACGCTTGTACCAGGTCAACCTACTCAAGTGAACCCAACCCAGCCCATCAGACAAGACATATACTTCATGGCCACAGGCCGCATCGGCAATACCAACACGACCGTGAACCGTGGCGTGGAGTTCGACATAGACTTTGGAGAAGTGAAGCCCCTGCGCACCAATTTCTATCTGAGTGGAGCATGGAGCGAGACCAAAACATGGAGCACCGACATGGACTCAAAAACACCTGCCAATGTGCCTACCAGCTATGCAAAAGGACTGAACCTCACACCTTTCAAGGTGGTCTACCCCACTGGTGGCGACTTCAACCGCTATCGCCGCTTCATCACTACGCTGCGTGCAGTGACCCATATTCCAGCCCTGCACATGGTGGCTTCGCTCACGGCACAGGCCATCTGGCACAACTCTTCCTGGAGTTACATTGCCGACAAAGAGCCCATTGGCTGGTATGACCGCGATGTGGTGTACCACGACATCACGCCCGACATGCAAAATGGCTACATAGGCATGGACGCCATCTACTATGCTACGGCCCCCACCGACCAGGAGTCAATGGCCATTGCCAAGATGATACGCACCAACAATGACAACGACCCCACCAAGAATCCTGTGACATGGAACACATCGGCCCGTCTGACCAAAGAACTGGGACGCGTAGGCGGTCTGTCGCTCTACGTGAACAACGCCTTGTTCTACGAGCCTTTCCTTACGGGCAACAAGACGTCGACTCTGACGCAACGCAACACGGGCACCTTCTCTTTCGGAGCCGAACTTTACCTGAACTTATAAGCACAATGAAAATATTTCCATACATCTGCATCATAGCATCGTTGACACTCACTTCGTGTGCCGACTTCGACGATGCCACAACTGCCATCAAGGACGATGTGACAGTAACCTTGCTGAAACCTGACGAGTTTTCGAGTGTGGCCAGCATGGCAGGACGCCACGTGGAACTGCGTTCTGACAACCAAACGGTTACGGCCACTACCGATGCTCAAGGAAAGGCTACTTTCACCCAACTGACACCCGACATCTACAACATTGCAGCTGCATGGGAACTGAGTCACGACGAGTTTGTGAGCATGACGGGTGGCAGTGTGAGCACGCTCGATGACGTTCACAAGATAACCGTCTCAGGAAGTGTGGCCAACCAGAAAATAACCCAGTCGCAAGACATTGCCCTGCAAATGCTGGCCTCGGAAAACCAGGACATTATCATCGGAAAAATTTATTTCGCCACATCGCGTGACAACAACAACCGCAACTACGATGCCGGAACCTACCTGGAGCTTTACAATCAAGCCAACGACACCATTGACGTTGCAGGGCTCTACATCGGACTGACCGAATCGGAGAGTTCACAGGCTTATACTCTCGACAACCTGCATGAGCAGCATGCCGACTCGGTGATACTGCTGAAACAGCTGTTCCGCATCCCTGCCGACATCACCTGCAAGGTGGCTCCCGGTGGCACCATTCTCATTGCCAACAGCGCCATAGACCACACCCAAAACAACACGTCGCTCGAAGCCAACCTCACGGGTGCCGACTTTGAGGCCAAGGACGCTAGTGGCAAGAAATATACCAACAACCCGGAGGTTGCTGCCCTGCAACAGATGTTCTCTATCTACAAGAACATGTCATACATGAACCTGGTGAACAACGGTCTGTGTGGCGTGGTTATTCTCAAAACAAGCGAAGATACTGGCCTCTGGAAGACCACTTACCGCTACCCCAACAACGACACCAAGGGGTTCGAGTTCCTGCTGTGCCCCAAACGCATGATTATTGATGGTGTGGAGTGCCTGCCCAACCGCACTTCCAATGGCCCTGACATTGGTGCCAAGCGACTCTATCCCGAAATTGATGCCAGCTACATCAATATCAACGCTCCCAGCGGACGCACTGGCGAAGTGGTGTACAGAAAGACATCTCAACACAGGGGCACCGACGGCCACAAAATGCTCATCGACACCAACAACTCGGGCAACGACTTCCAGGTATCAACCACCATCAAGCCACGCGAATATGATGATTAGTATTGACAAGATTATGAAGACAACAACGATGCAAAGAACCATCATATCACTCTCGCTGCTGGGATTCATTGCAGCCGAAGTCCGTGCGCAGGAAGGTGAATACCGCTATGCCGATGCCGCCCAGCTGTGGCGCACCACTGACAATGCCGCAGGGTTATGGCTCGACTCAACCTGCAACCGTGGCTATGCCCAGTTCGATCTGATGCATCGCGATGGTAACTACCGCCGAGTGCAGGAGGAAAGTCAACTGAACCAACTGACATTTGACACCGAACGCTATCAGCGTATCGGCAACTTCCTTACAGGCTATGGCAGCATGCGCTTCGACATGAACCACGCCAAAGACCGTTCCTGGAGCGACGTGATGCGCCCCTACAACAGCAACCCGTTCATTCCCGGCAGCAACATTGGCGGGAAATATGACCTACAGGCTTTCGACCTCACCGCTGCCATTGGCAGCAGACCACTCTGGGGTGTCACGACCGGACTGCGACTGGACTACAAGGTGGCCGACCTGAGCAGACTGCGTGATCCCCGCTCGCGCTCAGAACTGCTTGACTACAAGCTGACGCCCTCGCTGACCTATAACACGGGCAGCCACACTTTCGGACTGGACGGAAGCTATAGTCGCCGCAAGGAGAAAATACCCAACATCCAAACCGTGCAAAACGATCCAAACATCGCCTACTACCTGCTCTACGGCATGGAGACAGCCACTGGCAGCACTGGAGGCTACAAAGGATTTGGACGCGAATGGGTGGAACACCGCTTTGCCGCCAACCTGGCCTATAACTACTGCAACGGACAACTGAACAGTCTCACCACCTTGGGCGTGGAGCGCGGATCAGAAGACGTGCTTGAAGATGAAAAGCACGAACCTGGCCACTTTACATCTTACAACTACCATCTGGCCAGCAAGAACCGCGTGAAAGACGCACGTGTGCTGCATCAAATAGATCTGAACATGAGCTACGAACAGGCTTATGCCGACGAATACAAACAGCAGCGTGTGCAGACGAAAGATGCCCTAACGGGCCTTACGTCCTATCACTACGAAACGCTGATTGAGTATCGCAAACGCTACCAGATAAAGCTGTTCGAGGGTTCGTTTGCCTATCGGGCCAACTTCATTCATCAACAGGCCACCACTGCTTATGCTGGGGCCAAATTCGCACTGTGCAGCGTGCAGAACCGCCGCTTGCTGCCCCTGTCGAAGATGAAGTACGAGCACTTTGATATTAAAGGCGAAGGCGGCAAATCGTTCTTTGACGGCCGCCTGTGGGTCGATGCTGCCATCAGCTATCATATTGCCGCCAGTGCCGACCTTTCATTGGCCGATGCCACAACAGCCTTTGCCCAGCAAGTGCTCACACCTGACCAGGACTACTACAGAGCCAACTATATGCAAGGACGACTGGAACTGAAATACCTGTTTCCACTCACCATCAAACGTGTGAAATCAAATTGGTATATAAAAGCCTACGGAGACTATCTGCGCACCCACAACCACTTGGAACGCAAGACTATGGGTGTCTCGTTAGGCATCTATAATTAATCAAATTCATCTTTTCTGCATCATGCAACATATCACAACCATCTTATTACTGCTTCTGTGTTCTGCCACTGTCATGGCCAACGACACCCTTACCGTGCGCATCAAAGGCATGAAATGTGGCGAATGTGCCCATAAGGTAATGGTGGCCATCAGACAGGAAAAAGGCATCGAGAGCGTGGTGAGCAACTTGGAACGACGTACCACCACCATTGTGTTCAACCCCACACTGACCAGTGCCGATTCTATCCAGGCGCGGCTCAAGGCCACCAAGCGCTTTGTGGCCACCCCATACAGTCCCACCGACGTGATTCGTCGCGGCATGGGCCTGCACATGGACGACATGCACTGCGCCAACTGTGCCCAGCGCATCATGAAACAACTGGAGCAGATAGTGGGCGTAGACAGCATGGGACCACATCTTGACAAGCACTACATGTTTATTCGCTACGATGCCAACAAGACCTGCAAAGACACCATCCGCCACGCTTTGCTCTCCCTGGGCTATACCCCCGTGAACCACTACACCAGTGCCAAGGTGTCGTTTGCCTACTACAACATACCCTTTGAGGCTGCCACACAGGCGAGTATTGATGAAGTGCTGACGCTCGACGGCGTGGAAGACGTGAACGTGAATCCCCGTCAGCGTTCCATGGCTGTGACTTTCTTCAACGACGAAACAACGGCTGAGAAACTTCTGCAGCAAATTCAAGAAACTGGCATCGAGGCTGTGGTTCCAAAGCAACACGAATGCAAGGAATAGCTCTTCAACTTCCCATACAACTGCAATAACGAAACACTATCATTTATCTATTATAAAAAATATCTATGAAAATTTCTACATCAATCAATACACTGACTCTCACTACCGGCATACTCATCACTGCCACAATGGCTTAGGCCAAGGTAGTGAAGCCCGACGGAGGAAACGTGATTATCAGCAAAGTATTCTACAATGCATCCAAAGGTGCCGAAAGCGGAAACTATGCCTATGGAGAATACGTGGAGCTTTTCAACAACTCTGCCGACACTGTTGACGTGTCGGGACTCTACTTAGGACTTGTGGAGAGTGAAAGCGGAAAAACGGCCTATACAGCCGACACCATTGCAGCCGACGAAACGCTCAAAGCCAGGCTGAACGGCAAGGTGGTGCTGAAACAGGTGTTTCAGATTCCCACCGAAGGCAATACCCTACTACCCAGTGGCCAAACACTCATCATTTGCAACAGCGCCATCGACCACACTACGCTGGCCAAGGTGGGACACGACCTGTCAAAGGCTGACTTCGAAGTGAAGACTTCCAACGTGAAGTATGTTCACAACGATGCCGTGCCTGCCATGAATATGGTCTACACTTTCAATGACGCAACCGACTTCATGAACCTGAGCTACAGTGGTCCCGCCAGTTTGGTGCTGCTGAAGAACAACGACAAAGCCATCGACCTGGAGAACCCCATCTTCGCCCTGGGCAAAGACAAGGGCAACCAGTATGTTGTTGCCAACCTCTACTACTGTGTCGATGCCGTTGAGATTCTGAACAACGTGAAGAACAAGGGAATTGACCCTGCCACCAAACGCATTGGGGGCACCTATGATGCTGGCTACGCAGCCACTGAAACTGCTGGCACCTACAACGGCGAGACGGTTTATCGCAAAACGGCCTTCGCGGGCGACCGTATGTTCCTTTACGACACCAACAACTCTTCGGTCGATTTCATTTCGTCTGCCAGCATTCAGCCCCGTGCCTACGAAACACAGGCTACAGGATTTACCGACTCTACCTTCGTGATTCCTGAAACGGGCTATCAACTGGTGCAGACGCAGAAGTCGTTCGTGGGTCCACACAACGTGTGCTTTACCTACATCACCGGCAATGCCAAAAACAGCGACCTGAACTATAACGGCTTCCGTGGCGACTCGCTGCTACTTGCCCAGAGCAACTGGATTGCAACAGGCAAGCCTGGCACCTACACCATCAGTCTGAGCGACGCACAACCCATGCAGAAGGTGCCCAGCAACCTGCTCACATGGAGCGATGATGATAGGAAGGAACTTACTGGCGGTCAGAAGACACGCAGCATCTATAAATTCCAGAATATCAAGGACAACGTGGGCTTCAAGCGTGTGCCTCAGACAGCTGATGGTGGCTACAACGTGGCCGACTTCACCGACGGCAACCGCCTTTACATCACGCTCACAACAGCCATGGTCGAGGCTTTCTATCAGGCTTGCGGTGCAACATCGGTCGAAAACTTCGACTTCATTCCTTGGCATGGAGCCACACCCCAACAAGCCGAAACGACAGGCATCAGCACACTTGCAACAGAAGCGGCAAAAAACAATATGATTTACGACCTGCAGGGACGCCGTCTCTACGGCACACCACAACGGGGCCTTTACATCATGAACGGCAAGAAACACCTGGCCAAATAATAGAAAAAACGGAGAACGGTGTGACGATAGACTGCAAGACGATTGAATACACACACAACAGATCAGCGGCTTTGCTGCCGAAGAAACGAGAGAACAGCCCTGTTGAACAGACGGGGCTGTTCCATGTTCATCATGTGACCACAGTCTGGCAGTTCTCGGAACTGGCCTTGGGGCAAATAGCGCAACTCGGCCGGCATGCCCGTCTTGTGCTCCATGGCTCCACGTAGCATCAGCACTGGCACCTGAGGGCGGCGCTGCTGCAAGCGACTCCATGCCTCACGACCATAGAACAGACGCACCTCCTTGTGCAGCGGCTGCCAGGCACTCCAGTCGCTGATCATCTGCCACAGGGGCCGACGCATTCTTTCCTTGCACGAGCCGCCCGAGGCCATGAGCTGCTGCAACCATTCGCGCTTCATTTCCTCCACCCCTTTCTGCTTCAGGGCTGCTATCTCCTGGTCACGTTTCCGACTTTCGGCTGAGTCCATGGGCTCGCTGGGCCCAGGACTGCCACGCCTGATACCGCCACTGGCCATCACACAGCCCAGCAGGCGCTCGGGATACATAGCCAACATGTCGCCTGCCACAAAGGCTCCCATGGAGAGTCCCACCACGTAGGCGTTGTCGAAATGCATCGAATCCATGAGCGTCACCACATCGTCGGCATGGGTCATAGGCAGATCTTCACGCTGCTCGCTGGAACGACCGTAGCCTCGGAAGTCGGGACGAACCACGCGATAATGACGGGCAAAGACGCGAAACTGCTCATCCCACATGCGACCATCGAGCGAGTGGCCATGAAGCAGCAACAGGGGCGCTCCCTTACCACGCTCCTCATAATACAGGCTTCCGCCGCCCTGCACAGCCACCATGCCCACACGCGTGGTGGCCGTACAGCCACAGAGCAGGGCGATGCTCAGCATCACGAGACTGCCTTTCTTCATCCGATAATGTTGTTCTTGATGGTGCGGGCGATGTAGTTCACGTCGTCGTCACTGACGTAGGGGCCTGCGGGCAAACACATGCCTACTTTGAACAGAGCTTCGGAAACGCCGTTCACGTAGGCAGGCGCTTCCTTATAACAAGGCTGCTTGTGCATGGGTTTCCAGAGGGGGCGTGCCTCAATCTGCGCCTTGTCAAGGGCCACGCGCATAGCTTCCACATTGGCGTTCGGTTCGCAATCGGTATGGGCTGACTGTGCTGCATGAATCACGCCTGCGGCACCACCCACAGCACCGGTCACAATGGTCTTGTAGGCATCTTCCTGTCCTTTTACCTTCACACTCTCATCGATGGTAATGGTGCACAACCAGTAGTTCGACTCGTAGTCGCCGTTGCTGGGCTGAGTGTGAACCTTCACTCCTGGCACATCAGCCAACAGCTCCTCATACAGCTGCTGCACATGTCGGTGGTGGGCAAGATGATCATGCACCACGGTCATTTGGCCACGGCCAATACCGGCACAGATGTTGCTCATACGATAGTTGTAGCCAATCTTCTCGTGCTGGTAGTAGGGATAACTTTCGCGATATTGTGTGGCATACATCATGATTTCGCGCCATTCGTCGTCGTTGGAGGTGATGAGGGCTCCACCACCGCTGGTAGTAATCATCTTGTTGCCGTTGAACGACAGCACACCATACTTGCCAAACGTGCCCAGCATGCGGCCTTTGTACTTGGAGCCAAAGCCTTCGGCGGCATCCTCTACCACGGGAATACCGTACTTGCTGGCTATCTTCATGATGCGGTCGGCCTTGTAGGGCATGCCATACAGGGCCACTGGCACAATGGCTGCAGGGGCCTTGCCTGTCTGAGTTATGCGGTCTTCAATGGCTTGCTCCAACAACGTTGGGTCGATATTCCATGTGTCGGGTTCGGAGTCGACCAACACGGGGGTAGCACCAAGATAGGTCACAGGATGCGTCGATGCACAAAAAGTGAAACTCTGCACAATCACTTCGTCGCCCGGCTTCACGCCTGCAGCCAGCAACCCCAGATGAACGGCTGCCGTACCACTCGACAGGGCCACCACCCGTTTTGGAGCATTCTCTCCTTCGGGAAAGGCTGAGGAGAGGTTCACAAAGTCCTCCAAATCTTTCTCAAAGCCATTCACATTAGGCCCAAGGGGCACCACCCAGTTTGTATCAAAAGCTTCTTTTACGAACTTTTGCTCCATTCCATCCTCGCTCATGTGAGCCAGGCAAAGATAAATTCTTTTTCTATCTGACATAGTATTTTTAATGTTATCAGTCGCAAAGATACGAAAAAAAGACGGAGTTGCCAGACTGATTACATATTTTAACACCATCTGTTTGTTTATATTTCTGCCCGACAAACACTTATCTCGTTTTTTTTATATAAATTTGCAGCAAAATGTTTGAAGCACGAATGCATATTTTTTGATATGCAACCAGTTGAAAGACGTGAACAGAATCATAAATACCTAAAAAAAGCAACAAACAATGATGAACAAACGCAGTATGCTGGCTGCCGCATTGCTGGCAGCAACGATGGGCGCAAGTGCCCAAAAGCCCATGTCGGCCCCCAAGGGCGGCAAGGCCATTAGTGACGAACTCATTGGCATTTTCTTCGAGGACATCTCCAGCAGTGCCGACGGCGGACTGTTTGCCGAACTGCTGCAGAACGGCTCGTTTGAGTTCAGCCCAGCCGAGAAAGACGGCTGGGGACCCGCCACGGCGTGGAAAACCATCCGCCCTGGTCACTCCTTAGGCTATATTCAGCCCGTAACGAACCCCATCGTAGACAAGAGTTTCACGGCCTCTTACAATTCCAACACCATCATGCGGCTGCATGTGGAGCGTGCCAAGGAGTTCTACGACTATAAGGGCTGGCGTGGCTTCGGCCTGCAAAACGACGGTTTCAACGGCATCAGCGTCAAGGGTGGTGCCAGGTACGACTTCTCCATGCGCATGGCCAATATGGGCAATGCCAAGCAGGTGCGCGTGGCACTGGTGGAACCACAGGGATGGGGCAAGGACCCGAAACTGCTGGCAGAAGCCATCATCGACGTGAACGGTAACGGCATGGACGACTGGAAAGCCTACACGGCCACGCTCACGCCTGACACCGACTGTCAGAAGGCTGCCCTGCAGTTGCTGGTGCTCAACGAGGGCGATGTGTACCTGGATGATGTGTCGCTCATGCCGCAGGACACCTACATGGGACACGGCCTGCGCAAGGACCTGGCCCAAGCCCTGGCCGACCTGCAACCTAAGTTCATGCGCTTCCCCGGCGGTTGTGTCGTTCATGGCGGCGGCGACGGCTTTTGGAATACCTATCGCTGGAAGAACACCATCGGCCCGCGCCACCAGCGCATCCAGCAGAAGAACACCTGGGGCTATCACCAGAGTATGGGACTGGGTTACTATGAGTACTTCCAATTCTGCGAGGATCTGGGCATGCAGCCCGTTCCCATTCTGCCTTGTGGCGTGAGTTGCCAGGGCACCAATGGTGGCTGGAGCATGAAGACGCAGGCTCAGGAGGTGGTGCCCATGGAAGACATGGACGAGTGGGTGCAGGACGCACTGGACCTCATTGAGTGGGCCAATGGCAATCCTGCCACCAGCAAGTGGGCCAAGCTGCGTGCCGAGCAGGGACACCCAAAGCCTTTCGGGCTGAAGTATCTGGGCATCGGTAACGAGGAAAAAATCACGCCCGAGTTTGCCGAGCGCTTCAAGTATATGTATAATAAAATCATGAAGAAGCACCCCGAAATCGTCATTGTAGGCACAGCTGGTCCTGGCTCGCACCCCGGCAACAGCGACTTGGAGAACGGTTGGAAACTGGCCGAAGAGCTGGGCATGCCCATCATTGACGAGCACTACTACGAGCCTAACAAATACTTCCTGGAGAGCAGACAATACGACAAGTACCCACGCAACCGCAAGACAAAGGTCTACCTGGGCGAATATGCCGCCAAGGACAAAAAGCTCATCGACGCACTGGCCGAAGGTCTGTACCTGCTGCATGTGGAGCGCAATGGTGACGTGGTGTGCATGACCTCCTACGCCCCACTCTTTGCCAAGAAGGATGCCACAAACTGGAACCCCGACCTGATTTATTTTGACAACGAGCGTCCCTACCTGACGTGCAGCTATTACGTGCAACAGATGTTCGGACAGTCGAGCGGACAGTATTTCTACGGCGACTGCGTGAGTTTTGAGGGCGATGCCGCTGGCACAGTGCAACCAGTGGAGAAGAGCCCCTACGGACAAAGCGTGGTGCTGAACGTGAAGACGCGTCGGCTCTACGTGAAACTGGTAAATGCGGGCGATGTGGCCAAGAAGGCTAACGTGAACCTCTCGCGCTTCTCACTGAAGAAGATGGCCACAAAGACTGTGCTCACGGGCAAGGCCGACGACGAGAACAACTATGAACAGCAACCCATAGCACCACAGAAGGAGAGCATCAAGGCCCAGAAGAAGTTTGCGCTCGACTTGCAGCCCTACAGCATGGTGATGCTGGAATACCAACTGTAAAAATAACACTGCTGCAAAATTGGCTATAACGCAAAGCGTTGCCAAGAAACAACAAAAACAAGAGGTCGTGTCTGTTACTTTTGACACGACCTCTTGTTTTTGTATTCCTTGTTTTCCAGGCGACGCTTCGCGTATAAACTTATTCTTTCACGCTTGCTTACTTCACCATCATTTTCTTTCCTCCAACCAGGTAGACGCCTGGTTGCAGCGACTGGACAGAACCATCACGACGCAGCAACTGGCCTGAAAGCGAGTAGACGGCATCTGCAGCACTGCCAGACACGACCTTCACGCCATCGATAGCGGCCGACTGGGGCGAGTAGTCACTGTTGTTGGTCAGATACACATTATCTACCACAATGTTGCCACTGCCATTGGCCCAGAAGGCCACGATGTGAATGTTCTTCGTGTTCAGTGCCGAACCATTCTTGGTCTTTGCCGTTTGCAGGTTCACCACAATTTGTTTCTTGCTGCCAAAGGCAGGCGATTCGAAACCATCGCTCCAAATGCTATTCTCTGTGAAGATGTTCAGATGAGCGTCACAGTTCTGTGCCTGCTTAAGCTTGATGACCAGATATTTATAGGCTGACATGTCGGCACCACTGGGGTAGGTCCAGCCCATCTGTCCCCACTGTCCCGGATGGAAGGTGTGGGTGGTCTCATTGTAGGTGCCATTGGCAAAGAGCGAAGTGTTGATGTACTGGGCACCGAAGGGGAAGAAAGTGCTACGCACGCTGAAGGAAGATCGCAGCTCGTGGCCCATGGGGTCGGTATAGATGGCCGTGATACTGGCTGTTCCCTCAGCCAGTCCGTAGAGTCGTCCACTGCGAATCTGCACCACGTCGTCGCTGCCATTCATTTCGTAGCGTGTCTGTGCAGCCACGTTCTCGCTATGGCCATCACGGAAGGTGGCCATTACCTGCAGCACACTGCTGTTGCCAATCATCACCTCAGCCTGCTGCTGTGGCAGATCAATCTTCTCGGCTGTGAGCATGTCTTCACTGTAGCCTTCGAAATGTTCAGGATAGAACATCGACTCATCATAATTCTTCTCCGTAGAGAACCAGTCAAAGTCGGCATAGCCTTGGCTGCCCTCCTTTGTGGCATAGCAGAAAAGACCGAAACGAGCACCCACAAAGACTGTCAAGCTGAAGCCTAGGGTGGTCTCGCCGCCTAGCGGTGTGAAGTTCTGGTTGTCGAGCGAATAATAGAACTGGGTCTTACCGGTGGAATAGCTGACAGTGGCACACAGATAGACAATGCTGTCAATCTGCACCGTCTGCACCTGTTCCGAGGGTGTGAAGTTCTGGTTGGTGCGCAGTGTGTCCTGACGCCACACCAGCTGGCGCTGTCCGTCTTTCACCTGCACAGCAATCATGGCATAAGGATCCTGGAAGATGCAGATGCCGGCCCGGTCGCCTTCCTCCAGATTGCTGGCATCGAGCCTGACAGTGCCCATTGAAATCTGATTTTCGAAGCCGAAAATGCGCTGCGTGAGCATGTTGCGGGCCTGCGTGAGTCGCTGTGCAGAGCCACAGCTTTTCAGTCGCAACCAGCCTGGGCGCTCAAACAGTGTCCAGGCACCATCGTCTGGGTTGTGGTTCCACTCCCATTGCTGCCCCAGGGGATAGGCACGGAAGTTGTCGTTGGTGGGAAGTGCTTGGCGCGGATAGTTGGTGCCCATATCGGGCTTGGTATAGGTCTTATAAGGCACGCCGTTATTGCCCACAACGGGCCAATCATCGGCCCAGCGCACAGGCTGCAGGTTAGGCATGCGGCCCAGTGCTCCCAGGTCTTCCTGCATGATGGTCCACCACTTGCCGTCGGGAGTATCGAAGAGGGCTCCTTGGTGCACCGTGTTGGGCTTGCCGCTGATAGTCTTCTCTACCAGCATTTTCTCTTCATAGGGACCAAAGATGTTCTTCGAACGGAACACCACTTGTCCCGAGGGCCAACCACCATAGGTGGCATAAATGTAGTAATAGTCGCCTATTTTATAGAGGTGGCAGCCCTCCAGGCCATCCTTGTTACTGATAACGTTTTTCTCCTGAATGTAGTTGAAGTCCTCGTCGAGCTCGCACATCTGAATGTTGCCTATTCCGCAGGCCACATACACCTTGCCATTGTCGAAGAGCATGCCTGGGTCGTAATACAGGCGCGAGAGCTGTTTTTTCTCCCACTTCCCCTCTGGATTGGTAGCAGTGAGCAGCCAGCCACCAGCATCGTTGCCATTGATGAGCAGATAGAAACGACCGTCGTGATACTTCATGGAGCAGGCCCACATGCCAGCGGCATAGGCATTCTGGTTGTTCTGCAGACAGTAGCGGTCGGTGGTCGAGAGCAGGGTGAGCGGTTGGGCACAGTACTCCCAGTTCACCAAGTCTTTCGACTTCACGATGGTGGCACCAGGGAAGTGGTGCATTGTGGTTGTCACCATGTAGTAGGTGTCGCCCACACGAATCACATCGGGATCGGGGAAATCGGCAAAAATTACGGGATTCTTATACTTGCCGGTGCCCTGATCGCTCATCGACACATTCTTGAAGTCGGCATGGGGCCAGTTCACTTTGTAGTAATCGGCATACCAGTCCATGCAGGCTTTGGCACAGGCTTCGGGATTGCCGTTGAAGGCTGGCGCCACAGTGCCGTCGGCCACCAGTTTGTCGAGGTCGAAGAAGTCGTGAGGATGAGTGAGCGTCATCGACATGTTGCCATAATAGTCGTGGCAGGCCTTGAAAGCCTTGCCATACTTCGACGTGCTGCCCGTACCCCAGGTGCCCAGATTGGGCTTCACCCAGTTGCCGTGCTCATCGTAGTGGCCTTCGGCAGAAGGATCCTCAGGACTCCAGTCCACCTCGCTAACGAAGATGGGGTTGGTCTGTACCACTGGCACCTGCTTGAGGAACTGATTAATCTTGTTCTGTTCACTGGGATTGTCGTCACTGCAACCATACCAGCCGGGGTAGTCATGCACGGCATAGCCAATGTTGTAACCCTCAATGGGCCATGATGCATAACAGGTGTAGTTGGCCTGCCAGCCAGTTCCGGGAACCCAGATAACCCCCGTAAAGCCATTGGAGCGAATCTTGTCGACAATGGGCTGGAAGTAGTCGTGCGGAGCCTTGTCGTCGTCCTGGTTGTTGGCATTGCGCAACGCCACAGGTTCATTAGCCAGTTCAATGCTGATCTGGCCGGCATACTTCTTGATGCTGTCGTTCTGCGACACAATGTCCCACACGGTCATCAGATACTGGTTGTAGTAGTCGCCCACTTTCAGGTTGCCAGGACACACGCCCGGCGGACGCACCACCACATAGAGTCCATGGTTCATGGCCTTCTGCATGAGCGGCCAGAAGAGCGTTGTCATGAAAGACTTGAGACGGTTGGGATTGAACTTCGAAATATCGGCTTCTCCCGATACATCGGCTGCCTGTCCTTCCGAGCCAGCATAGACATAGCTGGAGTTGGGGGCGTTGGTCCAGGCAGGATCCAGATGCAGACGGAACACGGTGCAATGGGCTTTCTCCATGCCCGTGAAGAGTTTCTCAAAATAGGCCAGACACTTTGTGGCGCCACTGGCATCATAGTTTGTTCCCGTCCAGGGCGAGCCCCACCGCCAACCATTGAAAAACATGTTTGGCGTGTCCATCACACCATGCAGCACCACGTGATTGCCATGACTGTCGACCAGCCATTTTCCTTCCACATGCAGAGAAGGCAGTGGCTTCACGCCTTGCGCAAAAAGTGCAACGGTCGAAAACAACACCGCTGCACAACACATCAGAAATCGTTTCATTCTCATTGTTTTGTTTTATTATGTTTTTATTGGCTGCAAATTTATAAAATATTCATCAAAACATCACGTTGCAACCGTATCAAAACATTTGCTCAATGTTGCAAAAGAAAAGATATGATTAGCTCCTTGCCACAAGAAGTAACCATATCTTTCCTGTTTTTCTTTTGAATGACTGTCTCTTCAGTCAGTTGCAACTATTTCACCAAAGTCTTGCGACCATTTATGATGTAGAGTCCGGAACGCAACTGCTGCGAAGGCGACAGACGCGTGCCATCGAGTCGGAAGACTGAAGGCTGTCCGGCAGCAGGAGCACTGACGGTGCTGATGGCTGCGAGGGCAGCATCCTCAATGGTGAGGTTGTCGAACACCAAGGGAATCTGGGTGGCAACATCCTGCAAGCTGACCATAGCAAACTTGACAATGATATAGTCTTTGTCGCGGAACTGGCTCAGGTCGATCTCCACGCGTTTCCACTCTTCCTTCGTCTCGGCCTGCATGTCAATCTGCTTCAAGAGCGTTGTCTCGCCATTTTGATCAGTATCGATGGCAACGCCCATCGTGGCCAGCGTGCTGGAAGGAATGGCATAGTAGCTGAACGAAAGCACGGGCTGCTGGGCTCCAGCCAGGCTGATCTTGCCCAGGTTGTAGAAGCCATAGTCGGCACGGTTGGGTTCGAAACACATGGCATAGCCGTCATCGTCGCTCGACATTTTTACCAGTCCGATGTTCCAGTCGGCAAAGTCGCCCTCAATCCAGGTGAAGAGCTGGTTGGTCTTGTCGAAGCCGTCGTGGTAGGGCAACTGGTAGGGCTGACCCACAACCAGGCCATTGGTGGGAACCAGTTCGCTGTAGCCTGCCGAGTTCTTGGCGTCGATGGCATAATAGAGCAGTTGCTGTTCACCCTCATTGGTCTTCACGCCAGTGTTGTAGGGCGACTGGATGTTGCTCTTGACCAACGTGGGATAACCGTCGGCTGAAATGGTGTAAAGGTTGTAGGAGAGCAGGCTGGGATTAAGTGGCAGACCGTTGTAGCCTTCGGTGGGTGCTTTCCATGTAAGCACAGCCTCTGTGCCATTGTCGGCAAGTTCCACCTGCGTGGGCTCAGTGGGATAGTCCTGTCCCACAAACAGCGTGAACACAGCTTTTGCACCAGGAGCCTCGTCGGCATAGGCCACCACATAATAGGTGTTGATGCCGTTCATCATGTTGCTGGCCTCAATGGTGCAGGGAGCACCAGGCGTGGGGTTCAGGATGGTGCCCAGCACACGGTCGTTCACATCAATCACGTCAATGTGGCTGATGGCAGTCAGGGCATCGCCATGAAGCGTGGTGGCAGGAGCCGTAAAGCTAACGGTGGCCTTCAGGTAGCCCTGGGCATCGGCCTTGGCCACCAGATTGGTAACACTGTCGGGAGCCGTTGACAGGAGCGAAGCTGCCAGGTGGAGCTCGTCCACGTAGAGTTCGCCCGTCTCAGCCTTACTCACTGCATGCAGGGCAATCTGATAGATGCCGTCGGTTTTGATGGCAATGTTGGTCATATATTCAATCAGGTTCACGTCGTCAATAACGAACGTGTCTTTCACCACCTCATAGTCGGCCAGGTCGCCGCCTGCAGGTCCCACCAGGATGCGCATGTGCTGGTTGTATTTCTTGCCGCTATAGCCCTGCTTGGCCGTAAGCCGGAACTCATAGCTGCCACCCTTGGCCAACTGCAGGGGCGGTGTGAGCAGGTAGTCGTTGGCAGCATTCTTGGAGTTGATCATGGCATGATCGGCCGTGGTGCCACTGTAAGTGTAATACTTGTGGAAACGCACCCATGTGTTCTGCCAGTCACTGTACTGGGGCTTCGTAGCGTCGTTGTTGGCATCGACCACTGTGAAGCGGTCGAAGCCCTGCTGGGTGGTGAAGTCCTCGTCAAAGGGAGGCACCAGTGCCTGCCCCACCACAATCGAAGCCGTTGTAGCGGTGTCGCTGCAGTGCTTGCCATTGATGGCCACCACCTGGTAGCTATAACTCTTCAGGTCGGCAGTCTTTTCAAGCTTCTCGCTGAAGCCTGTGAGCTTCAGGCCCTGGGCCACGACTACATTGTCGGGCTGGCGCACGATATTGTAGGCCAGGTTATACTGCGTGAGTTCCTTTCCGTGGGTGCCCATGGTGGGAGCGTCCCAGGTGAGGCGTGCAAACTCCGTTTCATTATTGTAGGACAGTCTCAGGTTCTGCACTGCAAGGGGCGTGTCGCGACCAATATAGAGGCTGAGCGATTTGGGGGCTCCCTGGCCCTTGTCATTGCCAGCCACCACCGTCAACTGCACCTCGCGGCCTTCGCTGTCTACGCTCACTTGCTTCTCCACCAGGGCGCCAGCCTGTGCCTGTCCCGTGGCCAGGATGGTCGTGTCGTCGGCCAGGATGGTGTAGCTGAGCTGTCCTGCAAGGGCTTCACTTGCATAGGTCTTCGTGGGCATGGCAAACGAAACGGTGCCCACGGTCTGCTCGCCCTGGAAGGTGGCAGCCAGCGAGCTCACAGCGGCAGGAGCATCGTCGGCAGCCTGCATGGGAGCTATGTACATGTTCACCAAATAGGCATTGTCGGGCACCTGCATAATCTTGGTGGCCTTGACCTGGCCAATGTTGTAGTTGATTTCGGCTGTCTCATCGCCCTTCACCTTATCTATAATATACAGCCAGCCATCCTGCCCCACGCCATAAAGGAAACCGTTTTCGGAAGCAGCAATGGCAGCAAAGGGTGTCTCCACAATGCCAATGACTTCTTTCTTCGGAGCACCCGAAACTTCTGTGTTCACGAAGTCGATTGTGGCCAGCTTGCGGTTGATCACCTGATAGCTCATGTTGAAGTTATAGAAGATGCCGAAGTTCAGGCCCGTCACAGGGTCGTGGGTGATGCCACACGAAGAAATCAAGTTGCCATACATGTTGCTCAATGCCAGTCCCTTGGTGCGCTGCCAGGACTGCATGTCATAGGCCACGCTGTAGATGGTGTAAGTGTTGGCCTGCTCGTAAGGGTCGTATTCCTGCTTGAAGTGAATGCCATACATGGTGCCATCCTGATAAACGGCGCCACCCAAAGGGGCAAGAAACACGTCGCGGCTGTCGGTGAGAGCCTGCAGCTGTCCGCCCTCCTTGGCCTCCAGCTGGTAGATTCCCTCACGATTGTTTTCCATCGTCCACGAGTCGGCCTTCACTACGCCTGCAATGATTTTAGGCACATAGTCGGCGGCATGCAAGGCCGATGGCAATGCCAGCATGAAGAGAAGCATGCTGAACACGAAAAGACTTGTTTTCTTTAGATTCATGATGATTATTTGTTTAAATGATTCTTCAGTCTATTTTTTTCGGCTGCAAAAGTACATTATTTTTCTGAAACAATATACAATTTTCTTGGAAAAAACTTACAAGTAATATGCAAAAAACAGGTTGGTACGAAATTCTATGGAACACGAAGACACGAAGACACTAAGCTCAAGACGCAGAAGAGAAAATCCTTGTGTCTTTGTGTCCTCGTATCTTCGTATCTTCGTGTTCAGTTAAAACCGTACCAAATAAGCCTGTACGAAATTTTATGTTCAGTTAATCAGGAACACCTTGGTCTGTCCTTTGTAAGTAGCCTTCACCGTGGCTCGGTTGTCCTTGTCTGTGGTGATGTTGAATGCCACTTCTGGCACATCGGACTGAGCCTCAACCCTGGCACCGGCCTTCATGGGGGCATACAGCTGGTAGTGGTTGCACTCAGTGTAGCCGTTCTGATTGGTCGACATGATGGGCCGTTCAGGAATGTTGAGTTGCTTGCCATCGACAAAAATGGTCACCTTTGGCACAACAGGCAGAACAGCATTCGACATTCCTTTCGAGAAGGCGAGTCCTTTCATTTCGAACAGTCCCTGCGGACGCTGCGGCTGCTGTTGACGACCGCCCCACTGTCCACGCTGCGGCTGTTCCTGCTGCTGCACTTCGGGACCATCGACCACAAGATAGATGGCATGCTTGCCCGTCAGGCCCTCAACATCGGGAACCTCGGAACCTACCAGCATGGGGGTGTTCTGCTTGGCATCAGCAACATCCATCTGTGCTATCTCCTTGCCTTTCCATGGATCATCGAGCTTGACATGAATCTTAAAGGCGCCCTTGCCGCTATGAATGAGGTTCAGCAAAAGAAACGTGTTGTCACCCTTCCTGGTACATGAAACAGGCGATGCCGGCAGAATAATACTGATAAGGTGGCAGACCGAAAATCTGAAAGCCCTCGCTGGTCACTTCGGCACCCGTATAGGCGTTGCCATCAGCAGCCTTGGCCGTCCACTCATTGTTCTTGGCAAAGGGGTCGTAGCCCGTAATGCGCACCTGTCCGCCCTTGGCCACAGGTTTCTTGTCCCACTCAATCTTCACGGGGGCCACCATTGCCTGACGGGCATTGCCGAAGCCACGTGGCGGACGATGATAGAACACATACCACTGGCCGTTGATTTCCTGCAACGAGCCATGAGTGTTGTGGGCGGCATTGGTGGTGATGAGCCTTGAACCGTCTTCGTTCAGCACCACGCCGCGCGAATCGACCAGCACGCCGCCCGAACGCCAAGGGCCGAGGGGCGAGTCGCCGTAGGCATAGCGCAGGGCCGAGTTGGTATTGCCCAATCCGTACTCCTGGCCGCTGTAGCCTGAGAACACCATGACATACTTGTTGCCCACCTGACGGATGCTGCTGGCCTCAAAGAAATTGAAGTCGAGCGGGTTCTGTCCTTTGTAAAGAGCCTTGTACTCAGAACCTGCCTTGTCGAGCAACTTGCCGTCGCGACTGCTGGCTGGGATGAAAGGATCGATCAGTTCCGTGCCCGGACGCTGACTGTACATGGTGTTCTGGTCGAGCTCGCAAGCCGTGGAATGCTGGAAGCCGTAGAACACATAGGCGCGATAGCCCGTGTTGTAGTCCTTGTCGCTCTTGTCGGTAATCTTCTCAATGAACACCGACGGGTCGAAGTCGATGAGCGAGCCTGGCAGACAACGCGTGCCGTCTTCCGTGAGGTTCACAGGCTTGAAGGGGCCATTGGGACGGTCGCCCTTGCACACCATGGCCACACGATTCCTGCCACGCGAATGGGGATAGAGCCAGTAGGTCTTCTTGCCCGTTGTGCGGTCAACAGTTTCCACCAGGTCTGGCGCAAACATGGTGTCCCACTGGCCATTGACAAACCACGAGAAGATGGGGCCTTCGTCGCGCCACTGGCCAAGATTCTCGACTGGTGCCGACCACATGCGAATGTCGGGGCCGCAATAGGCCGAATACGTAACATCGTGAGAGCCAATGATATAGGCACGCTTCTTTCCAGGATTATCCGGATCTTCAAACACGCGTGGCTCACCATCGGGCAAGTGCTCCCACAGGGGCAGGTAAGGGTTCTGCGCCGAAGCGGTTGCCGCTGCGGCCATGAACAGAAGGTTGAAAAACAGTTTCTTCACGGTTGATAGTTTTTATTTGACAATGATTTTCTTTCCGTTGCAGATGTAAAGCCCATGAGAAGGACGCACCACAAGCTGTCCGCTGAGCGTGTAGTAGCGGCCATCGTGCTGCCTGTCAACTCGAATACCGGCAATCTCGGCAGGCTCTTCCTGCGGTGTCAGATAGATGCCCAGCACGTTGGCCGAGCTGCCCGACTCCACCTTGATGGCATTGAGGTGCACGAAATCGTCCTTGCGTACCACGCCCTGATTGGTGTTGGCCGTCATGAAGTCGGCAAGCGGCACCACCACAGCCCCCAGCTCAGCATTCCAGTAGGGGTCGTTCTCATTGAGCGAAACAACGATTTGCTTGTATTCGCCGTGGTCAACCAGCCTGTTGGCCAGCAGGCGTATGCGCTGACCAGTGCCTCGGAGCACAATGCCAGCATACTGGCTGATGTCGGCAAACTGGTTGTACTTCACCGAAGAGAGGCCGGCCACCACGCCACCGCCGCCCACGTTTGACGACAGGTTGAGTTCTGCCCCCACATTATCGACCACGGGCTGGGCTGTCTTGCCCGTGCCATTCCACTCATGCCACATCGAGGCAGTGAGCTTGGTCCAGTCGGCAGGCATTTCGAAATCGTCGATGTCCAGCCAGCTCAGGATGCTGCCCAGCACAAACTCGGAGCGCGTGGGGAAATACTGCGTGAGCAGCCTGTTGCGTTCGGCCATGTAGTGCTCATCGACGGTGTAGAGTTGACCACCCGACTGCCACCGATGCACGTCGCGCCGATAGTCGCCCCAGCGTGCAGCCTCGTCGTAGAGGGCCATGGAAATGGTGTTGTAGAGGCTGTCCCACACCTGCACTACCGACTGCTGTCCCAGCAGTCCGTCGTCGGCCAGCAACTCCTTGGCCCTGCGCTGATAGCGACGGGCAAACTGGTCGTTGCGCAGCAGGTTGTGGAAGATGCCTGAGGGGAATGCCGAACCATTGTTCAGGCTCAGCACATTCTGGGTGGGACTCTCCAAAATGATCTCGCTGTCCCAGCACAGCAAGCGGAAGCCCTGGCTGCCCTCGCCGCGCTTGCGGATGGCATACCAGTTGTGGTGGTCCCAGTCGGTGTTGCCGCCATACTGGTTGATGAGCATGTAGTCAATGAAATTATCAATGTCGAGCAGCGTGTCGAGCCGTTCGTAGTAGGCATTGTCGGCAGCGCGTGCAGCCACGCTCACCATTTCGTTCCATGCATCCAGGGTGCCTTCAGCAGCCTCCAGGTGGTTGCCGCCGTCTTCCTCAATCTTGACCACGTCGATGTCGCTCTTCGAACCGCCCAGATGATCCTTGCCAAACTGGTCGTCGACACGCTCAGAAATATTGTAGAGTCCCCAGTACATGCCATTCAGGAACAGGTGAACGTAGAGCGCATTCACGCTGGTGTGGCCCATCTTGCGCTGCATGCGGCGAGCCCACACATCGCGGGTGTACTGTGCCTTCTCCCGGTTGCTCTCGCTCCAGTGCTGCCATGCATTGCCGAAATGGCAGCGCAGCACCAACTGGTCGAACTTATGCGGCTCGTTTTCTCCGTAGAGGGGGTACTTGAGCGTTTTGGGCCCATACTGCTCCTTGAACACCAAGCGGAAGGAGTGCTTGGGATTTTTCTCGGCCAAGCGCCCATGGCCACCATGCAGGCGCACGCCACAGGTGGTGCTCAGGTCGTGCTCCTGCGGCCCGCCTATCAGTTCAACACTGGCCGGGCGTGTCCAGCCGTGGCCCGTATTGTCGCCCACGGGAGGGCCGGTAAAGATGTAGATGCCACCCCGGTCGGGGTCGTTCTCATGGCTGAAGAAGTTGTCCTTGTCAGAAACCAGGCTCAGGATGGGCAGCTGTTTCAGTCCCTCGATAATCTTGGGGCGCAACTGCGCGTTGCGCGTCATGTCCGGGTCCATCTCATAGTCGGCCGTTGCTGTGCCATAAATCTGGGTGTAGGAGCCCCATTGGGCGGGATAGCCCTCAGGCGTGTTCGACTGGTTGAGCACCGAGCTGACAAAGATGTAGCTGGCCGTGGCCACCGGCGAGCACAGCGTGTCGGCCTTCACCTCGGCTGCTCTCAGGATGGTGGTCTTGCTAATGGTGAGCGGCTTGGAGTAGAGCTGGCTTTTGGCCGTGGGCTCACTGCCGTCGGTGGTATAGTGAATGGTGGCCTCAGCATCGTTGCCCTCGATGGACACAAGCAGGGCAGTATTCTCATACAGGCCATGAGGCTTGCTGAAACGTGGCTGCGCCACGACTTGAACGACCGCTGCACACCACAGTAAGATGAAGACTGTTGCTTTATACATTGTTTCTTTTTTTACTTTACGAAATATTTATGACCATTGCGAACGACGATGCCGTGATGCGACGTCCCCACGCGCTGACCCATGAGGTTGAAGGCCGGTGCTTGCGAGGATGTGCCGTGCAGTTCCACGGCACGTATGCCCGTGGCGAGCACACAAATCCGCCGAAGCCTGTGATGTGCTGGTGGGTGGCCTGTGCATCGAGCTTCACGGTGGCCCGCTGCGCACTTGCCGCAAGGCTGAGCAAGGCCAACAGCGCCGAAAGGAGTATTGTTTTCTGCATTTTTTTAGGTTTTGAGTGCAAAGATAGCACAAAAAACTAACATATTGAAAGGTTTTTGTTTCGTATGCTTTTGTATTTGTTACAGGAAGTGGGCAGATGTGGAAAAAAATCACGCTGCAACTCGCTCAAAACTTGCTTCGTGATTAGCAACCTGCACTTTGGGGCGAAATTTTTGAGTTTTGAGCACCTTTCATAACTCACTGTGAACCAACGGTTTGTAAAACGACCATTTCCATTGTGCTGCAACGGGGGCTCCGTTAGGTGGCAACGGGGGCCCTATTGCAACCCAACGGGGCCCTTATTACTGCACAACGGGGTCCCCATTGCAACCCAGCGGCACTGCAACTGCAAGAGAAAGGGCGCAGGCAAACACGGCAACGGGGCCCCCATTGCTCCCAAGGGCCAACAAGGAGCAGCGAGGAGGGCACAAAAAGAGCGTGTGAAACAATGTCAGCAACATGTTTCACACGCTAAAACGCAATTTTATTTTGTCGGGATTATCGAAAAAACGGAGGCCCCATTGGCGCCTGTCCGCCGCCCACTTGCTGCTTATTTGAAGAGCAGCGGAGCCATTTCCTTGAGACTGCGGCGCCAAGTGAGGAACTCATGTCCGGTGCCGGGCGACACATAGCCCACTGCATTGTGGCCGGCAGCCTTCAGGGCGTCGACGCTCTTCTGAATGCCGTCGGGGTTCTCCTTGCCGCCACAACTCTCGAAAATCAGGTTCACCTGCTTGGCGTCCTTGATGTCTTCGGGGGCATAGGTGCCACCGCTGAGCAGACCATAGGCGCTGAACACCTCAGGACGGCGCAGGGTGATGAGTTTGGTCTCGATGCCGCCCATACTCAGTCCAGCCATGGCGCGGCCTTCCTTCTTGGCAATGGTCTGGAAGTTGGCATCGATGTAAGGCACCAGTTCGTCGACCAGCACGGTCTCGAACTCCTTGGCCGTGAACTGTCCAATGCCGCCAAAGCGCACGTCGTTGGTCATGCCATAGGTCATCACGATGATGAAGGGCTTGGCTTTTCCTTCGGCAATCAGGTTGTCCATGATCAGGTTGGCATGGCCCTGGTTGCTCCAGGCCGTCTCGTCCTCACCCCATCCGTGTTGCAGATAGAGCACGGGGAAACGCTCTTTCTTGTTCTTGCCATAGGTGGGCGGTGTGTAGACGAAGGCACGCTTCACGCTGTTGGTGCTCTTCGAGGGGAACAGCACCTGCTGCACATTGCCATGAGGCACGTCCATGCGACAGGCATAGAAGTCCTGGTCCTTGGCCGGTATCTCGATGCCGCTCTCCCAACGGGTGGAACCGTAATAGTTCTTGGCACCCGGATCGTTGAGCGTGCCGCCATCGACCGTGAGATGATAGTAGTGGAAGCCTTCGTCCATGGGGCCGGCCGTCTGGCCAACCCAGGAGTTGTCGTAGGCGCGGTGCAGGGGCGTTCCGCCCTGTCCGCCCAGACCCAGGCTCACGGTGACGGCCTGTGCATCGGGAATCTCCACGCGGAAGCGCACAATGCCCTGCGAGTTCACCTGGGGATACTGCTGACCAGGCTGGTTCATGACCGAGGGCTTGAAGTCTTCCTTCACGTTGGGATCTTCGGGAAACGCCATGTCGGGATTGAACGGCGGGCGCTGGTTGGCCTGCTGACGGCGCTGACGGTTCTGACGAGGCTGGCGGGCCGGCTTCTTGGGCAGTTCCCACTTGGGAGCCTTCATGTCGCGAATGTACTCATAGGCCAGCTTGGGCTTGTACTCCGTGTCGAAGGGCAGTGGGTAGTTGGCGGCACTCAGCCAGGAGTCGCGGTCGCCCAGGTTCCAGAACGTCACGCAGTCGATCACGTCCTTGTGCTTGCGGAACACGCGGAACATGCGGGCATACTGGTCGGCCAGGTGCTGCTTCACCGAGTCGGTCACGGCGACGCCCTCATGGCTGAACTGCAGCTGTCCGCCCATCTCCTCGTTGACGCGAATGTCGAGCTCGGTCACGTGGATGTGGTTCACAATCTCCTTGAAACGGGTAATGGCCGAGTCGAGCAGCGACTCGGTGGGGAAGTAGATGTTGTAGTGGCCCTGCATGCCAATGCCGTCGATGGGCACGCCTGCTGCCTTCATCTTCTTCACCATATTATAAATGCGCTCGCGCTTGTGGGGGTCCACCGTGCTGTAGTCGTTGTAGAACAACAGGGCGTTGGGGTCGGCCTCACGGGCATACTGGAATGCCTTGGCAATGAACTCGTCGCCGCACAGCTTGTACATCACCGACTGGCGGTAGGGATCGGTGGCATTGGGGTCGTCGCTGATGGCCTCGTTCACCACGTCCCAGCAGTAAATAACATCCTTGTAGCGGCTCACGATGGCCT
>CACXUV010000053.1 GCA_902770845.1 uncultured Prevotellaceae bacterium | reverse complement strand
CCGAAAACTTACTTACAAGCCCGAATATGGCAACGGTCTCTCGATCAGCTTTGCCTGGGTGCGCGATGGCATCGTTCATCATCATGAGGCACAGATTCAGCGCCCGCTGCCCGATAAGAAACTGACGATGAAGTGGGAAACCTTCCGCAATCGTCTCACTCCTGGTCAGCAGGAAGAATGGTCGCTCTGCATTGCTGCTCCCAACGGGGACAAGCTGGAAAAGACGGCACTGATTGCTGCGCTCTACGACAAGAGCCTGGACCAGATTGCAGCACATCAATGGTCGCTCGAGCCTGCCAACTGGTTGCCTATGACACAGTTGCGGTGGATTTATCCCGACTGGGGGCAGTCGGCCTGTTATGGCTACAAGGACGAAGACGGTCTGAAGTGGGACGATCTCAAGTTCAGTAAGTTCGACGACGACTGCTTCCCTTACCCCTGGCTGGCACGTCGTCACCGTATGATGTTCCGTGGCATGGCCATGAAGAACGTGGCGATGGCCGATGCTGCCGCCCCGATGGCCATGGAAGAAGCGAAGGAGGAAATAGCCGTCGGTTATCAGAAAGCCATCGGTTCTTTCGACGTGCAAGGCAATGACGAGGCAGAAGGTGCGGTGGCCACTGCTGCCGATGGCGGCCAGTCGGCGGAAGTGCAGGTGCGCGAGAACCTGCAGGAAACGGCTTTCTTCTGTCCGCAGCTGATGGCCGACGAAAAGGGTAGGGTGGTACTGAAGTTCACGTTGCCCGAAAGTCTCACCACATGGCGCTTCATGGGCATTGCCCACACCAAGGACATGATGCACGGCTACATCGACGGCGAGGCCGTGGCGCAGAAGGATGTGATGATTCAGCCCAACGTGCCGCGCTTCTTCCGAGTGGGCGACGAAGGCACCCTGTCGGCCCGTCTTTTCAATACTACCGACCGCCTGCTGGACGGCACCGTGCGCCTGCAACTGCTGGAGCCCGAAAGCATGCAGCCCGTTCTCGACGAGCAGATGCCGTGCTCGCTGCCTGCAAACGGCACGCTATCGGTGTCGTTCCGTGTGGATGCTTCAAAGTTTGAATACCTGTCGCTGCTGGTATGCCGAATGACGGTCAGCGGCGAGACGTTCAGCGATGGCGAACAGCACTATCTGCCCATCCTGCCCAACCGGGAGCGCGTCACCGTCACCGTGCCGTTCACGCAGAATGGCCCCGGAACAAAGGAAATCAGCTTGGAGAGAATATTTCCTCACAACTCACAGCTTTCACCGTTCACCTCCAAGTTCACCATCGAATACACCAACAATCCTGCCTGGCTCATGATTCAGACCCTACCAACCATTGGCAATCCCTGCGACAAGAATGCCATCAGTCAGGCTGCTTCGCTCTATGCCAACACCCTGGGCAGACTCATCCTTGCACAGAATCCGCAGGCCAAGCATGTGTTTGAGGCGTGGAAACGGGAAAATGCTCCGCTCTCGTCGCTCAATTCTCAACTCCAGAAGGACGAGGAACTGAAGGATCTCTTGCTCAGCGAAACACCGTGGGTGATGGATGCTGACCGCGAAACGGAGCAGCGGCAGCGACTGGCCGACTTCTTCGATGAGAACCTGATGCAGCAGCGCTTGGAGACGGCCACTGCTCAGCTCCGGAAATTGCAGAATGCCGACGGCTCATGGAGCTGGTGGGAAGGCATGTCGGGGTCGTTCTTCATGACGGTCGAAATCAGCGAGATGCTGGTGCGGCTCAACAGCATGGTGAACGGAGGTCGGAAGGCTGAGGACAGTGCGAAGTATCAAGGTGAATTGGCAAATCTTTCCTCTTTCCTCGACAAGGCTTTCCTGTTCATGAACAAGGAGATTGTGGAACTGGTGGCAGAGATGAAGAAACAGGAGAAAAAAGGCATTCGCCAGAGTTTCCCCACCTTCAAGGCTTTGCAGTACCTATATCTGAGCACGCTCGACGGTAGACGGCAACCTGCCAATGTGCAGCAGGCACAAGCCTATCTGAAGAACCTGCTGAAGAAGGATGTGAAGCACCAAACCATCTACGAAAAGGCCATGTCGGCCATAGTGCTCAACTCACCTCTTTATATTAAGAGCCTGAAGGAGTACACTGTCTACAAGGAGGAAATGGGACGCTACTACGACACACCGCGTGCAGGCTATTCGTGGCGCGACTACCGCATTCCCACACAGGTGGCTGCCATTGAGGCCATCAGCCGGTTGACGCCTGGCGACACGCAGACCATCGACGAAATGCGTCGCTGGCTGCTGCAGGAGAAGCGCACCCAAGCATGGGACACCCCCCTGAATAGCGTCGATGCCATCTATGCCTTCCTCAATGGCCATTCGCAGGCGTTGGCTGCCCAGCCCCATTCCGTTCTGAAAATTGACGGCAAGGTGGTGGACACCAGCGAGGCTACGGCTGGCATTGGCTACGTAAAGACCGCACAGAGTTACCGTGGCGAACGCACCTTCACTGCTGAGAAAACTTCCACCGGAACCAGTTGGGGTGCTGTCTATGCTCAGTTCATGCAGCACACCAGCGACATTGCTGTTCAGAAGAGTGGCATTTCGGTGAAGCGCGAGATCAATGTTGACCGCTCGTCATCCGGCGTTCAATGCAAGGTGGGACAGCGTGTCAGGGTGCGCCTCACCATCGAGGCCGACCGTGACTATGACTTCGTTGAGGTGGTCGACCGCCGTGCCGCCTGCATGGAGCCTGTGCAGCAGCTCAGCGGCTACCGCAACGGAGCATACTGCTCGCCAAAGGATCATTCCACCAATTATTATTTCGACATTCTGCCCAAAGGCAAGCATGTCATTGAGACCGAATACTACATGGACCGTCCGGGAAACTATCAGACGGGCACCTGCACCGTGCAGTGTGCATACGCTCCTGAGTTCCGTGGGACGGCCCCTTCACAAATTATTCAAGTAAAAGAGCAAGAATAGACAGTAAGAAAATTCAAGTATAAGAAAAGAAAGAACAAGAATAGACAGTAAGAAAATTCAAGTATAAGAAAAGAAAGAACAAGAATAGACAGTAAGAGAATTCAAGTATAAGAAAAGAAAGAACAAGAATGAACAATAAGAGAACCATGACAGCAGCATGCCTGCTGCTGGCTGCCTTGGGCGCCGGTGCCCAGAAATTAGTTGTGAGCGACCCTGTCGTTGAGTGTGAAAAGACAGGCTATGAGGTGCCCGTTTCCGCCAAGTTCGAGATTCGCAACAAGGGCTTGCGGCGCCTTGTCATCAATGAGGTGCGCCCCGACTGTGGCTGCACCAAGGCCGAAGCATCGAAAAGGGAGTTGGGGGCAGGCGAGAAGGCCACCGTTACGCTGACTTATGATGCGCGCCAGCTGGGACATTTTGTCAAGCAGGCTGCCCTTTACACCAACGACTCACAACAACCCGTCTACCTCACCATGAAAGGTGTCGTGCTGGCAGAGCTGAAAGACTACAGCGGCACCTTCCCCTATGCCATGGGCAAGTTGCTGGCCGACAAGCAGGCATTAGAGTTTGATGATGTGAACAAGGGCGACCATCCCGTTCAGGAAATACACATTCTGAACAACAGCGAGCATGCCATGACGCCCAACCTGCAGCACCTTCCGTCGTATCTTTCGGCCGAAGTGGCGCCCGAAAAGCTGGCTCCTGGCCGTGCAGGCAAGGTCACGGTGTCGCTCAACTCAGAGCTTGTGCATGGCTATGGACTCACGCAGTCGTCGGTCTATCTGGCCAGCAAGCTGGGAGAGAAGGTGCAGGCAGACAACGAAGTGCCTGTATCGGTGGTGCTGTTGCCCGATCTGAAGAACTATGAAGGCAATCTGCGGCAGTTCGCTCCCCACATGAACCTGTCCGACAGCGTGCTTCAGCTGGGCATGATCGACGGCAAGTTGCAGAAGAGCGGCACGCTCATCATTGCCAACAATGGCCGTTCTCCGCTCAAGATTTCGTCGGTTCAGATGTTCACCCGAGGCTTGAAACTTACGCTCGACAAGACTGAGTTGCTGGTAGGCGAGCAGGCAAAACTGAAGGTGGTGGCCGACTTTGCCACGCTGAAGAAAGCCCGCACCCAGCCCCGTGTGCTCATGATTACCAACGACCCCGACCATGCCAAAGTGGTGATTCGCATTGAGGTGAAGTAGCAACGGGATGTCGTTATTCCGGAATTTCGTTATTCCGGAATTTCGTTATTTCGATAATTCGTTATTTCGTTATTCCGTAATTTCGTCATTCCGAAATATTGTCATTCCGAAAATCCTGTTATAACGCAATAAAAACAAAAAAATGGAACATCCGGAGAACAGTTCAGAATATGCAGGGCTGCAGGTCAACAGCGGCGTAGCCCAGCCCAGTATCATCAATCCTTACCTGAAACGTTCGCGCTTTCGCCGTCGTGAACTCAGCGTTGGCGAGCTGGTAGAAGGCATTCGCAAAGGCGATGTCACCATTCTTTCGCAGGCCGTGACGCTCATTGAGAGCGTGAACCCCGACCACCAGGCCCGTGCTCAGGAGGTGATAGAAAAGTGCCTGCCCTTTAGCGGCAACTCAGTGCGTGTGGGCATCAGTGGCGTGCCCGGTGCAGGAAAAAGCACCTCGATTGATGAGTTTGGCATTCATGTGCTCAAGGAAAAGGGCGGTCGTCTGGCCGTGCTGGCCATCGATCCCAGCAGCGAGCGCACCAAGGGCAGCATTCTGGGCGACAAGACGCGCATGGAGAAACTGGCCCTGCATCCCGACTCGTTCATTCGTCCCAGTCCCTCGGCCGGTTCCTTGGGTGGCGTGGCCCGCAAGACGCGCGAGACCATCATCCTGTGCGAAGCCGCCGGTTTCGACAAAATCTTCGTAGAGACCGTGGGTGTGGGTCAGAGCGAGACGGCCTGTCATTCCATGGTAGACTTCTTCCTGCTCATCCAGGTGGCAGGCACGGGCGACGAGCTGCAGGGCATCAAGCGCGGCATCATGGAAATAAGTGACGGCATTGTGATCAACAAGTGCGACGGCGACAACGTGGACCGCTGCCACATGGCGGCCACCAACTTCCGCAACGCCCTGCATTTCTTCCCCATGCCCGAGAGTGGCTGGCAGCCAAAGGTGCTGTGCTACAGCGGTTTCTACGGTACGGGCATCAAGGAAGTGTGGGACATGATTTATCAGTACATCGACTTCGTGCGCCACAACGGCTACTTTGAGCATCGCCGTCAGGAGCAGGCCAAGTACTGGATGTATGAGAGCATCAACGAGCATCTGCGCCTCAATTTCTACAACAACCCCGCCATTGTGCAGCAGTTGCAGACCGCCGAGCAGTCGGTCCTGGCTGGACAGAAGACCAGCTTCGTGGCCGCGCAAGACCTGCTCGACCTCTACTATCATGAAATTAGCTGATATGAAACATGTTTTTCTAAGAACTCCCAATCAGATCGTATGAGTTATTCTCGCATGGTTACTTTATTATAACAATCTTCAGAATGTTACAAATAGAGATAGACAGCGGCAGTGGCTTTTGCTTTGGAGTGACCACCGCCATCAAGAAGGCCGAGGAAGAGCTGGCGCGCGGACAGCAGCTCTACTGCCTGGGCGATATTGTGCACAACGGCATGGAGTGCGAGCGCCTGCGCCAGATGGGGCTCATCACCATTGACCATAAGCAAATGGCCACGCTCCACCACGTCAAGGTGCTGTTGCGGGCCCATGGCGAGCCCCCCTCAACCTACGAGCTGGCCCGGAGGAACAACATCGAGATTATTGATGCCACCTGCCCCGTGGTGTTGCAGCTGCAGAAACGAATCAAGAAGCAGTACGAAGCCCCCCGGTCTGCCTCCGAAGAGACCGCCCGTGGAGCCTCGATCGTCATCTTCGGCAAGCGCGGCCATGCTGAAGTGCTGGGACTGCTGGGCCAGACCGAAGGGCGCGCCATTGTGGTAGAGAACTTCGACGAAGCCACACAGCTCGACCTGAGCCACGACATCTATCTTTATTCGCAGACCACCAAGAGCCTCGACGAGTTCCACCGCATCACCGACTACATTCAGCAGCACATGGCCCCCGGTGCCATCTTCCGCAGTTTCGACACCATCTGTCGCTCCGTGGCCAACCGCATGCCCAGCATTTCGCAGTTTGCCGTCCGCCACGACCTCATTCTTTTTGTGTGTGGCAAGAAGAGCAGCAACGGCAAGGTGCTCTTCGACGAATGCCGTCGTGTGAATGCCAACAGCCATTTCATAGAAGGCCCCGACCAGATAGACCCTCAGTGGTTGCAGGGCGTTACCACTGTGGGCATCTGTGGTGCCACCAGCACGCCCAAGTGGCTCATGGTGCAGTGCCGCGAGGCTTTGGAGTGCTGGGGCAGCAAACGAACCCCCGATTACGCGATATGACGAAACAAGCACTTGCGATTCTGTTCGCCCTTCCCCTTTTGCTGTTTGTCGATTCAGCCGGGGCCCAGACGGCGCGCTGGGGCAAAATGTCGCCCATGCTGCGCCAGCTGGCCCGCCAGTCGTCTGTGTCGCCGATGGTGTCCGGTGTCGGAGGCGGTGCCCCCGTTCGGCGTGCAGTAGCAGCCTGTCAGGCCGACGGGCGCCAGGTGTGCGCCTTTGTGAGCGTGGTGCCCCCGGCCAGTGCCCCCGCTGTGCTCCAGAGCCACCAATGTCGGCTGCTGGCCCAGGTGGGCAGCGTCAGCATAGCCAGCATCCCCCTCGACCAGCTGGCCCCCCTGTCGCTCGACGCTCGTGTGGGCCGCATCGAGGCCCGTCCCTCCTGTCAGGCCCTGCTCGACACCACCTCACTGGTGGTGGGCGGCACCGCCGTCCACTGTGGTACACAGCTGCCCCAGCCCTTCACGGGCGAAGGCGTGGTGATGGGCGTCATGGACATAGGTTTCGATCTGAGCCACCCCACCTTTTTCGATGCCCAGACCACCCGTTATCGCATCAGCAGGCTGTGGGACATGCTTTCCACCGACACCCTCGAGAGCACCCTCTTCGTGGGCCGCGACTTCACCACGCCCCACGACGTGCTGGCTCTGGGCTGCACCCACGACGGCCGCCATCACAACCACGGCACCCACACCCTGGGCATAGCCGCAGGCAGTGGCCACGATACGCCCTATCAGGGCCTGGCTCCCGGGAGCGACATTTGCCTGGTGGCCAATGGCACATCGAACAATGCCCACCTCATCGACTCAGCCAACCTCTACAAATACACCAGTGCCACCGATGCCCTGGGCTTCAAGTACATCTTCGACTATGCAGCCCAGCAGGGCCGCCCCTGCGTCATATCGTTCAGCGAGGGCAGTCCCGAAACGGCCCATGCCGACGACCACCTCTTCCGTCAAACGCTGCAGGAGCTGGTGGGCCCCGGTCGCATCCTTGTGTCGGCGGCAGGCAACTGCGGCACGCGCCGCAGCTGGTTTCGCAAGCCGCAGGGGCAGCCCTCGGCAGGCACCTTCCTCTATGGCGCTTCGGGCCATGTCGACGGCATGCTGCAGTCGGCCCAGCCCTTCGCCCTTCGCCTTGTGGCCTACAACCCCCACCAGGCCCAGACCGACACGCTCCTCATTGCCACCTCGCAGGTGCTTGCAGCCCCCGACTCGCTGCTGGCCGACAGCAGCCTTGCCATCTTCGGCCAGCCCATGGCCCTCACCGTGCAAGCCTACGCCTCGCCCCTCACGCCCGCCATGCTGTGCTACGACTTCACGCTCTCCCGCCTCGCGCCCGGCACGCTGGGCCATGCCTCCTCGTTCTTCGTGTCGGCCGAACTGGTGGGCACCGAGGCCGATGTGGAGTTCCGTCGCCTGAGCAGCAACCTCGAGACCAATTCGCTGAACCCCCAGCTCTGTGCCGGCGAGGCCACCCACAATGTCTATATTCCCGCCGCGTTCCCCTCAGTGGTGTGCGTGGGAGCCACCGTGTGGCGCCCCGGCTTCGTCAACCATCAGGGGCAGTGGAAGGCCATGGCCCATGGCAGCGGTGGCCAGCTGGCCGACTTCAGCTCCGTGGGCCCCGCCATCGACGGGCTCACCAAGCCCGATGTGGTGGCCCCGGGCGGCAACATCATCTCGTCGCTCAGCAGCTATGCCATGGAGCAGCCCACGCCCGATGTCGATCCGCAGTGGGACGTGGCCTACTTCGACTTTCGCGGCCGCACCTATGCCTGGGGCGTCAACAGCGGCACCTCCATGGCCTGCCCCGTGGTGGCAGGCATCGTGGCCCTGTGGCTGCAAGCCTGTCCCACGCTCAGTCCGTCCGACGTGCTGCAGCTCATCAGCCAAACCAGCCGTCCGCTCGATGCCGCCACGCCCCTGCCCAGCAGCCAGTGGGGCTGGGGCGAGGTCGATGCCTATCGCGGTCTGCTTCAGCTCACGGGTGCTTCGTCCATTCCCGGCCTTTCTGCCCAGCCCGCCCCGGTGAGCGTCAGTGTGGCTCCGGGCCAGTTGCGCCTGCGCCTGTCGGCCGCCTGTCAACAGTCGCTCAGCGTCAGCCTCTACGACATGGGCGGTCGCCAGCATCTTCAGCATGTTGTGCCCCCGGGCAGCCAGCAGATAGCCATCGCCCTGCCTCCCCTGCCGCCAGGCATCTATGCCGTGCAAATCAGCGGCCAGCCCCAGCAGCAAGGGTCGGCACTCGTCAGGCTGTAGGGTCTCTGCACAGTTCTCGACGAGGTGGGGTCAAAACTCGCTCCCAGTTCATCAACTCCTTTCTTGGGGCGAAATTTCTCAGTTTTGAACGTTTTTGTATATTTCTGAGTATCAGCGACATACAGCGAAATGGCATTTTCTGACTTTGCAATGGGGCCCTTGTTGTGCTGCAACGGGGGCCCCGTTGCATTGCAATGAGACTGCTGTTGCCGTGCAATGAGGGCCAAACAGCCACACAACGGGGCCTCTGTTGTGGCAGTGCCACCGGCGAAACGCGCCATCAGGAGCCTTCGCCCCCCTGCCAGCAGCACTCAAGGCAGTATTTTCGACCTCTATTTTGAAAAATTTTTTTGTCTTGATTATCGAAAAAATTGACAGATGTATGCGAATTTTTAACAAATAAATGTAAGGTTCTTGAAAATTTAATTGTATTTTTGCAGCCGACAGGAACATGGTAATAGATGTGTTCCCCCATTGACAGCACAAATTACATTAAACTTAAAGAAAAACGGATATGAAAAAGAATTATTTCAGACTGTTGGCGGTGCTTTTTGCTGCCATCGTGAGTGGTGGTCTCGTCTCCTGTGGCGACGACGATGAGAAGGACAATGGTGGCCAGGGCGGCACCGTTACACCCGTAACCCCTGAGGAGCCCAGCAAAGACGAGGTCATGTCGTCGGCCGACCAGAAGGAATATCTGGAGAAGGTGGCCTTAGACTTCATGAGCATGATGCCAGCCTCTGATTTCAACGATATTTCCGAGCTGGCCGAATACATTCGCGACACCTATGCTGACAATTATGACTGGCGCGCCGTAGAAGTCTGGGCCGACGAAGCGTTGGATGCTGCCCGTGAGGCACTGGGCGGACAGACCACCGAAAGCAAGACCGAGACATGGGGAAGCAGCACCTATAACTATGTCTACACCAACTACATGGCGCTGATCATGGCCTCAAACTTCACAGGCCACTTCACGGCCCGCGATGGCCGCTGGGTGCAGGAAGATGCCAGCGACCTGCAGTTCATCTTCAGCGACAATCGTGGCCAGCAGTGCGTCATCAAACTGGAGACGAGCGGCAGCCGGAAAAATGTTCATGTGGCTGAGGATGACAGTTGGGATGACTATGAATACAACTCCAGTGGCAACACCTATACAAGTACTAGCTATTACGATCGCACACAGTTCATAGTGGCTGTGCCCGAACGAATTGTGGTCACGCTGACACAGGCTGGTCGCGAGGTGGTTAAGACCACGGTGAACATCAATCTGGCCAGCATCAGCGGCGAAGAGTTCAACATTCGTTCCAACAGCCTCACGGCATCAACGCTGGTGGAACTGAACAATGGCTACAAGTTCGATGTGCAGAACGTGGCCTCTACGGCCAACAGCAAGGCTGCGGTTTCGTTTGTCATGAGCAAGAACGGCACTGCACTTGTGACGTTGGCAGTTGCCAGCGACGTGCGCGACATTCCTTCGGTGAACGTGAGTGCCTTCTCGGCGCGCAGTTTTGATACCGACGACTACGACTTCGACAAGGCCAATGCCAAGAAAGCCTACGTGAAGCTCGACCTGATTGGCAAGGTGCAGATTCAGGGCACGGTGAGCGACGTGCGCAAGCTGGTGGACTACATGGAAGAAGCCCATGGCAGCCGCAGCAATGAAAGCACGTTCAAGTCGTATGTCAATCAAGCTAACAGTTTGGCCGACGTGGGACTGTTCTACGACGGAAAGTCTCTGAAGCAGGCCACGGTCAGGATGGAACCGTTTGTCGAGGAAGCCTGGAATGGCCGCACTTACTGGGAGGCCAAGCCCGTGATTTGCTTCTTCGATGGCACGTCTTACAGCACGCTCGAAGTGTTCTTCAACGAAAAAGACTTCAAGGCAACAATCGATGCCTTCAAGTGGCTGGCCAACAGGTATGCCAATCTTGTGGGCGAGCGCATTTACTGGTAATGCCTGCCAATGACGCAACAAGGCTGCTGTGCCGTCAGGCTCCTAATTCTCTGTGCACTTTCATTGCCGGCCCACGGGCAGGACGATGAAAGTGCATGGGCTTTTTCGCTCGACAGCATCATGGTGAAAGGCTATCAAACCAGGCTTTCGCTGAAGAGCAGTCAGTTCGGCGAAACGCTGTGGAACCTGGGCACCATGAGCCTGCTGCCCCAGGTGCTGGGCAATGCCGACCCCGTGCGCTATGCCCAGATGTTGCCAGGCATACAGACCAACAGCGAGTTTCGCAGCGGCATCAACATCGAGGGGTGCGACAACCAGCACAACACGCTCTCCATTGAGGGTGTGCCCATCTACAACGTCAATCATCTGCTGGGCTTCTTTTCGGTCTTCAATGCACCCCATTTTCCTTCCATGTCGGTTTCCAAGAGCGCCTTGTCGGCCAGTTCGCCCAGCAGGTTGGGCGGTCAGCTCAACATGCTTCACGACACCCTGCAGCACCAGCAGGCCAGCGGCATCGTTTCGCTGGGCCTCATATCGTCGCAGGGCACTGTCAGGCTGCCTCTTGGCGCGCGCACCATGCTCAGCATGTCGCTGCGCGGCTCCTATATGAATTTGCTCTACAGCCGCTGGATGCAGGCCGACGACCAGCAGGTGCGCTATTCGTTCTACGATGCCAACGCCACCCTTGTGCACCGGCCCAATAGCCGGAACACGCTGCTGCTCGACCTGTACAGCGGCAACGATCGGGGCAGTCTTGATGAAGACAACTATCTGGCCAGCATGACGGCACGCTGGGGCAACACCATGGGAGCACTGCACTGGCTGCACACCGGCCAGCGCCTGTCGGCCCATACCACGGCTTATGTCACGGCCTATCGCAACCGGTTTGCCCTCGACATGCAGGACATGGCATTCCGCCTGCCCTCAGGCATTGCCGATGTGGGCCTGAAGAGCAGTCTTGTCTGGAAAGGCTGCACGGCAGGAGCCGAGGCCGTGTGGCACGACATCAGACCGCAGTCGCTGGAGCATCAGGGCACTTTCAATGTCAGCGACGGCCATGCCAGCCCCATGCGCTCGCTCGAGGCTGCTGCTTTTCTTGACTATGCTCATCGTCTCAGTGCCCGAATGAGTGTTGCAGGCGGCTTGCGCGCCACCGTCTTTGCCGGCAGTAAGGCTACTTATGGCGCTCTCGACCCATCGGTGCGGTGGCTTTGTGACGCCGGCGAGTGGAGCCTTTCGGCCACCTATGCGCTGCGCCACCAGTATCTGTTTCAGACAGGTTTTTCCGATATGGGGCTGCCCACCGAGTTCTGGTTGTCGGCTTCCAGTCGGTTCAAGCCCCAGTATGCCCATGAAGCCACTGTGAGTGGCAGTCGCAGCCTCTTCGGCAGACAGTGCACGGTGTCGGCCAGTCTGTTCTATCGTCGGCTTTACCATCAGCTGGCCTATAAAGGCTCGCTCTTTGACTATGTGAACAGCGTCTACGACATCGAATCGTCTCTGATGCACGGGCAGGGCGAAAACTACGGATTCAGCATCATGGTGAGCAAGACCGGCGGACGGCTTACGGGGTGGCTGAGCTACACCTTCACACATGCACGGCGATCTTTCGACGAGATGGGCCGCCAGAAGTATTATCCTGCCAGCCATGAGCGCCCGCACGAGCTGAACGGCGTGGCTGTGTTCACGCTCAACCGGCACTGGAACTTTGGCGCCACGGTGGTTGCAGCGTCGGGCAATCCGTTCACGCAGGCCAGGTCGTTTCTGCTGCTCAACGACAATCTCATCATGAAGTATGGCGACTACAATGCGGCGCGTCTGCGGCCATACATGCGTCTTGACCTTTCGGTGAACTATCAGTGGAAGAACGCAGGTAAGCGGGAACAGGGCCTGAACTTCTCGGTCTACAATGCGACAAACCGTGGAAACGAACTGTTCTACTATTTGAAAAAGCGCAGCGATGGCACCTTTGCCTATCGGCCAGTCACGTTTGTGCTGCACACGTTGCCGTCGATAAGCTACTATTTCAAGTTCTGATGATGTTGTCAATGAGTTCCTGTCTTATGTGTAGAAAAGCCATGCCGAAGTATGTTTTTTGTCTCGTTTCATTGCTGCTGTTGCTGTCTTGCACGGACGAATCGATTGATTTGCCCGAAGATGAGTCGCAGCTGGTGGTCGAAGGTTGGATTGAGGATGGCGGCTTCCCTGTTGTGCTGCTCACGCGCTCGCTGCCCGTTAGTTCCCAGTTCCAGCAAGCCGACGACCTGAGCGACTATCTTGTGCGCTGGGCAAAAGTCACGGTAAGCGATGGCACCAGCAGTGTGGTGCTGACAGGAAAATACGACCAGGGCTATTATCCGCCCTACATTTATACTTCTACCCAAATTCGGGGGCAGGCAGGAAAACGCTACACGCTCACGGCGGAGTATCGACATTTCAAGGCCACGGCATCAACCACGGTGCCTGCGCCTCCCGACAGTTGTTCGTTCAGCATCGAGAAATGCGCCGGTTCTGATACCTTATACCAAATAAAAGCAGCCTTCACCGATCAGCCCTCACAGAAAAACTACTACCAGTTCTTTTCGCGGGTGGGCACAGCCACCAGGCAGTATCTGGCTTGCTACATGGGCAGCATTGACGACACGGTGCTCAGCGGCCCTGCGGTTGTCACGGTGTATCGGGGACATGAGCTGCAGGTGAAAAAATATTCGCCCTACTTCTCGCTGAACGACACCGTGATGGTGAAGTTTGCCCAGGTAGACGAAACGTCGTTTCGCGTGTGGGACAGCTATACAAAGAGTCTTTCGCTTTCGGGAAACATGTTTCTTACTACTTCTTCCAACATGTTTTCCAACGTGTCGGGGGGCTATGGCTACTGGTGCGGCTATGGGGCAATAACAAAGGCTATCGTTGTCAGAGATTCTGTTCTGGAGCAACGATAGCCTTTCGTCTTGTTTGTTCTGCTTTTCGCCTATTGGCCAGCCACGCGGCTGAACTGCTCCATGAGCCACTCGTTCTGCTCGTCGATGGTCATGTGGCTATTGTCGAGCACCAGGGCGTCGGGGGCCTGGCGCAGTGGCGACACCTCGCGGTGGGAGTCGATGTAGTCGCGCTCTTCAACGTTGCGCAGAATGTCGTCGAAACTGGCCGGCATGCCCTTTTGCTGCAGTTCGTCGTAGCGGCGCTGGGCTCTCACCCTGGCACTGGCCGTGACGAAGATTTTCAGTTCGGCATGGGGGAACACGGTGGTGCCAATGTCGCGACCGTCCATCACGATGCCTCCTTCGAGCCCCATCTGCTGCTGCTGGGCCACCAGGGCCTCGCGCACGAAGGGCAGGGCGGCAATGGGGCTTACGTGGCTGGACACTTCGAGCGACCTGATGGCCTGCTCCACGCACTGATCGCCCAGCCATGTGTCGGGGCGACCAGTTTCGGGATTGAGCCTGAAGCTGATCTTTATCTGGGGCATCATGGCCTGCAGACGGGCCTGGTCTATGCTGCCGTCGGGGGCAATGAGCTGGTGCTGCAGGGCGAAAAGGGTTACGCTGCGGTACATGGCGCCCGTGTCTACGTAGACGTAGCCCACGCGCTGGGCCAGGTGCTTGGCCATCGTGCTTTTGCCGCACGACGAATGGCCGTCGATGGCGATGGTGATTTTCTTCATAATATGTAGCTAAAGTTGATGAGCAGTGAGGGGGCGCTCACGTGGTAGCGGGCGTAGGCCACGTGCAGCTGCATGCGCTGCAGGGTGATGCCGCCGCCCAGCGACAGTGCGGCACCGTGGTTGCTCTCGTCCTCGCCGTCGCTGATCTTCATTTCGCTGGAGCGCATGGCATTGTAGCCGGCGGCCAGATAGAACCGATCGCCCAGCAGCAGGTCGGCACCCAGCACGAAGTGGTGGCCCAGTCCCTGCTGCCAGTCGTTCAGGCGCACCAGCGTGGCCGAGAAGCGCAGCGGCGAGCCCACCAGGCGTTTCGACACGCCCAGCTGAAGGTCGAGCGGCATGCGCTCGAAGTGGTCGTCGTAGGCTTTGAGCTGTCCGCCAAGGTTGCGGGCCACGGCGCTGATGCTCCATTCGGTGTCGGGGTCGTAGAAGTTCAGTCCCAGGTCTACACAGGCGGCCAGGGCGCTGTAGTCGCCCAAATAGGAGGCGCAGAACTTGGCGGTGATGCCGCCGCTGATGCGCTCGGTGAGCCCGTAGGCAAAGGTGCCGCCCAGTGCCAGGTCGTGGGCACTGAAGGTGCCGATGGTCTGCCCCAGGGCGTCGGTCTCCTTGAGCGAGCCGTAGTTCATGTAGCGTGCGCTTGCTCCCCATGTGCCCCGCTGGCCAATGGCCCTGACGTAAGAGGCGCTCCCGGTGATGGTGCCTTTCATGTAGGTCATCATGTTCAGGTTGAGCGTGCGGTCGCTGGTCATCTGAATAAGGGCCGGGTTGTGGAAAATGAGCGAAGCGTCGTCGGCGGTAATGGTTATGTTGTCGCCTCCCAGTGCTGCCACATGGGCACTCACGGGCAGTCGCAGAAAAGTCATGATGGTCTGGCTTTCCTGGGCTTCGGCCATGAGCGAGAGCAGAGCAAACAGGGCGGTAAAAACGCTTTTCTTCATCTAAATAATCTTAATTTTCGGCGCAAAGTTAGAAAATAATTCCGAATGATGGGGGCCATTCATGATTTAATTCGTACTTTTGTGGTCGCTTTTCGTTATTATTAACGGAAGTTTTGCTGTTTTATTATATTTATGATCGAGACGAAGAAGAGCGCAAAGGCCGATTTGGAGCGTGGCTGGGTGCAGCGGTTCCTGCTGGGACTGGTGGTGGCCGTGGCTGCGTTGGTGGTGGCTCTGGAGACCAGTATTGAGCCCGACGACCCGCTGGACGACCCCGACTTGCTGAGCTTGCTGGAGGGCGATGAGGAACTGCCCCCGCTGATGCGCCCTGAGAACGAGCTGCAGCTGGCTCCCAAGGCAGAGCCGCAGCCCACGGTGAAGCTGAAGGTGACAACCGACGACGACCCTGCCACCCCGGAAGAGCTGGAACGACAGCCCGAACAGGCCATGGAGGGAGAGCCGACCGACGAGTTGCCCGAGGCTGACGAGCAGGAAGACAAGAATGAGGAACCGGAGGTGGCAGAGACCGTGGACGACCTGCCACAGTTTCCCGGTGGACAGTTGGAGTTCATCAAGTGGCTCACGCGCAACCTGAAATATCCTGCTGCGGCCCAGGCACGCAGGGTGCAGGGCAGGGTGGTGGCCGAATTTATCGTGAACAAAGACGGGTCGATCACCGATGTGCGCATTGTCCGTTCGCTCAGTCCGCCTTGCGATGGCGAGGCCATGCGTGTGCTCAGGATGATGCCCCGCTGGACGGCTGGTGCCATCGACGGGCACCCCTGTCGCACCAAGGTGTGCATTCCCATTGTGTTCAGAATGTGACCATGGAAAATAATAAAATAAAAAAATAAGTAAAATCAAAAATAAATAGTAAATCGTCAAATCGTAAATACAAGGAACAATGACTTCTGCCGAGATTCTTCAGAAAGTGAACGGCGCCCTGAGCGCCCTGTCCTACGACCGCCAGCCGGCTTCGCTCTATGAGCCCATCAGCTATGTGCTCTCGATGGGGGGCAAGCGGTTGCGCCCTGTGCTCATGCTCCTGAGCTACCAGCTCTACAGGGAGCAGCCCGACGACATCATGATGCAGGCTCTGGGCTTGGAAACATTTCATAACTACACGCTGCTGCACGACGACCTCATGGACGGGGCCGACATGCGTCGGGGGCACCAGACGGTGCACCGCCGCTGGAACGACAACAAGGCCATTCTCTCGGGCGATGCCATGCTCATCATGGCCTACAGGCTCATGGCCCAGTGCAGTGCCGACAAACTGCCCCAGGTGATGCAGCTGTTTTCGGAGACAGCCCTGGAAATCATGGAAGGGCAGGAACTGGACGTGAGTTTCGAGATCCGCAACGACGTAAGCGAGGAGGAATATATTGAGATGATCCGGCTGAAAACCAGCGTGCTGCTGGCCTGCGCCCTGAAGATGGGGGCCCTGCTGGCCGATGCACCCCAGGAGGATGCCCAGCTGCTCTATCGCATTGGCGAGCGTGTGGGACTGGCTTTCCAACTGCAAGACGATCTGCTCGACGTGTATGGCGACCCCAAGGTGTTTGGCAAGGCCATTGGTGGCGATATTGTCCAGAACAAGAAGACCTACATGCTGATCAATGCCTTCAATCGTGCCAATGACGGCCAGCGTGCCGAACTGACCAGATGGGTGCAGACCACTGATTTCGACCGTCAGGAGAAAGTGGCTGCCGTGACACGGCTGTATGACGAAATTGGCATTCGAAGCCTGTGCGAAGCCAAGATTGAGGCTTATTTTGCTGAGGCTACCCAACTGCTGAACCAGCTGGGCGTGGCTGAGGAACGCAAAGCTTGCTTGCGCCAGTACACTGCTGGCATGATGCACAGAAACAGTTGACACCAAAAGAGAAAAGCAGAAAGAATGATGTTCATTGATACCCATGCCCATGTGGACGGCGAAGAGTTCGGCCAAGACCGTGACGCCATGTTGCAACGGGCTCGCGAGGCTGGTTGTGGGGCGGTGCTGGTGCCTGCCATCGACCTGCCCACCAGCGAGCGCATCCTGACTCTGTGCGGCCAGCATCCCGGATTTCTTTTCCCCATGGTGGGCCTGCATCCTGAAGAGGTGCGTGCCGATTGGCGGGAAGTGCTTCAGAAACTGTGGGAGCTGCTTGTCAAACGACTTTCCGAGCCGGACGAGGGCCCAGCCCCCATTGCCATTGGCGAAGTGGGACTGGACTATTACTGGAGTCGTGAGTTCGAGCAGGAACAGTTGCGGGCTTTCGAGCAACAGGTGCAGTGGTCGGTAGAGACGCGGCTTCCGCTGATGATTCACTGTCGCAAGGCGCAGAACGAGATGGTTTACCTGCTGAAAAACTATGCCAAGGAGTTGCCTGGCGGCGTGTTCCACTGCTTCACGGGCAATGAGAAAGAGGCAGAGGAACTGCTGCAGTTTCAGGGCTTTGTTCTGGGTGTTGGCGGCGTGTCAACCTTCAAGAAAAGCCATTTGCCCGAGGTGCTGCCCCAGGTGGTGCCGCTGAACC
>CACXUV010000052.1 GCA_902770845.1 uncultured Prevotellaceae bacterium | reverse complement strand
CAAGATATGGCTTAACCAGCAACAGATGGCAGAACTTTTTGCCACCTCGAAGCCTAATATCAGCATGCACATAGCTAACATTCTGAAAGAAAAAGAGTTATACAAAGATTCAGTTGTTAAGGAATTCTTAACTACTGCCGCCGACGGCAAGAACTACAATGTGGTTTTCTACTCTTTAGAGATGATTATTGCAGTAGGTTATCGTGTCCGGGGACTAAGAGGTACACAGTTTAGGCAGTGGGCAACAGAACATTTGACAGAATATCTCGTAAAGGGATTTACGATGGATGATGAGCGACTGAAGAATCCTGATGGCCGCCCTGACTATTTCGACGAGTTGCTTGCTCGTATTCGTGACATCCGTGCTTCAGAGAAGCGGTTCTATCAAAAGGTACGCGACCTATTCAAACTCAGCAGCGACTACGATAAGACAGACAAGTCTACCCAGATGTTCTTTGCAGAGACTCAGAACAAACTGCTTTATGCCGTCACTCATCAGACAGCTGCCGAGCTGATAGTTGCTCGTGCCAAAGCCGAACTGCCCAACATGGGATTGACCACATGGAAAGGAAGTGTAGTACGCAAGGGCGATGTCATCATTGCCAAAAATTATCTTCAAAATGATGAGATAGACTCTTTAGACCGTCTCGTTGACATCTTCCTTACCAGTGCTGAGGAACGGGTGAAAGGCCGTCGTGACTTAACACTTGATTACTGGCGAAAGAATGTAGACAATCTGCTGACATTCCAAGAGAAGGATATTTTACAAGGTCACGGCTCTATTTCCAATGCTGAGGCAGAGGCAACGGTCAAGCAGGTATATGATGTTTTTAATGCAAGACGCAAACAACTTGAAGCCCAAGAAGCAGATGCAGAGGACTTAAAGATGCTGGAGGATTTGGAGAAGAGTATAATAAACAGTGACAAGAACGGAGATACATAATGAGGAGAGCCTGCACATCGCCGAGGCCATCGGCTATCGAAACTTGGACCGAGGCGACTGGGCAGAGAGAGGGGTATAATACTTATTGTAAAGTAGTCGGTAATTCCTCATAGAAAGGTTCATCCTTCAAGAATTTCAACGCCCGCTCTTGCCAAGTCTTGCAAATAAAATAAGGCGCATGGGCCATCTTTATGTGGAGGTTGCGTATGTTGATGTTGTAAGGATAGGCCAGCATGGAGCATCGCTCATGAATGTTCACCGCCATGCAGTCGCAGTCTAAGTCATAGAAAACGTTTCCAATGACTTTCGCACGCTTGGTATATTTCATTGCAATGGGACAATTGTCCAAAATATAGTAGTAATCATCCCGTCGGTGCCCGAAGAAGTCAATACCGGCAATAAACGTTGCACCGCCATAGTCCTTGCCGTTACACATTCGAGCGCGGGTTCTGCCGCCTTCGGAAATCATGTCTGCCTCCATAAGTGCGGTGGCTTTCACTACGTCGCCAGTAAAAATCTTCTGTCCTTTGTCGTCTTGATAGCCTGTGTAGACACCGGCAAATATGACGGGAAAGATTTTGATGTCGCCGAAGATTTCCAGAATCTCCAACGAACCTTCAAGTTCAAAGTCGTTTAGCGTAAGGTGCTCCTTTTGCGTATTCCGTTGTGACCAGTAATACATGCGGTCGTGATAGAAGAACAGGTCGCAGACGTAAGTGTAGCCGAAGCTTCCATCGTCGTTGATAAACCTGACTTCCACGTCCTCACCGAAATGCCGAATATCGTCATCACTGCCCGATATACATACCTCCAGGAACTGCTCGCACATCTGCTTCAGTTCTTCCTGACTCACTACTTTTGCTTTCATAACTCATTACCTTTACTTGATTGATGGTGCAAAGGTAATGAGTCATGTGGCAAAAACGTTGCACAGTCGGGAGAGAAATTAGTTATTGTTTAGAGAACAAACTTCTCGTCCAAGTTTATCTTTATAACGCTTTTCAATAGCAACGGCCTCGTCAAGACTGATGTTTAGAGGCAAAATTTCCAATATTGCCCAAGAAAAGTTATTGCCGTATAGAGGGTCTTCATCACATAGTTTTTTGAGTGTAATATCATTCCCATGTCCGCCCGTATCGGCATATATCTTCCAACGTCCCCAAATACCATCTTGGTTATAGGTAGAACCGACATACAAAGATTTCGATTTCCTGTCAGAGATAACATAAATGCAATTAACTGCGCTCAACATCTTCTTCCATTCAGGATACTCTTTCTTGATGATGTTCTGCAAATCACCTAATCTAAGCAGCACCTTTTCATATCCAGGAAATACGTTGTCAAATCCAGGGGTAATTTCAATGACTTCTTTATCTTTGTCCTTTGTTAGCCACTGGTTCCAAGACAAAGCACCTTTTCCCCAGTCAATAATGATTCGTTCTTCTAATGCTTCAAATCCTGACAACTGCGTCATTCTATAGTAATAACAAGATGCACCATCGGGGAAAGTTTTCATTTCCAATCCGTCAATATGGTACACACCGACAAATCTCGCAGTTGTGCCCTGCTCTCCAATAAAAGAAACAATGTAATCAACGTCTTTGAACACATCCCTGCCTTGTTCACTTTGATATCCTATAAACAGTTCTCTATTGTAGCGATACCAGTCATAAGGATTTCCTTGTTCAAGCTTTCCATTGATAATGACTTCTTTACGTGCATCTTTGTGACGCACAACTTTTATTCGTTTGTTTACGTCAAGCCCTCTAAGACTCAATAGTTCTCTAATCGATATGATTCTATCCATAATTTCAGTGCTTTAGTTATTGTGCCTGCAAAGTTACACATTCTTTTTGCAAAAGCGTTGCACAGTCTCGAAGAATTTACTATTTTTGCAACATATTAGTTGAAGGCTATGGCAAAATATTTGTTAGCACGTTATATCTGGGAGGTGAGCACCATCTATCGCGCCCGCCGCATCACGCTGAAAGAGCTGAACGAGAAATGGTGCGACTCGCCATATTATGACGGAAAGGACATTCCAAGGAGAACGTTCGACTATCACCGCAAGGAAATAGAAATGCTGTTTCAGGTGAACATCGTCTGCGACAAGCATGACAACACTTACCGCATAGAGGACGATTCAGCCTTTCGCAATGGCGAAGTGCGCCGCTGGCTTCTCAATAACTTCTCGATGACCAATGCCATCCGTGAAGCAAGAGACCTTGAGGAGTGTATTTCAATAGAGCCGATACCGTCGGCAGAACCATATCTGTCTATGGTCTTGCAGGCTCTGCGCGAAAATAAAATACTCAACATGACCTATCAAAGCTATGAACGCAACACTCCCACTAACCATGAACTGATGCCTTACGCAGTGAAATTGTTCCATCTGCGATGGTATGTCATAGGCAAAACAACGCGCAGGGAAGACATTCTCATCTTTTCTATAGACCGTATTCAGTCGCTGACTGTCTCTGAGCAGAAGTTCAAATATCCCCGATCGTTCAACGTTCATGATTACTATCGTGATTCTTTTGGTATTATCATTGAAGACGGAGTTGAATGTGAACGAGTTAGATTAAAGGTAATGAACAATCAAGCCAAGTATTTCCGCTCGCTCCCTTTGCATAGTTCACAGAGAGAAGTAGAGACCACTCCCAGTTACTCAGTTTTTGAATATCACTTGAAACCCACCTACGACTTTGAACAAGAGATATTGTCGCATAGGGAAGATGTGGAAGTACTGGAGCCCAAGTCACTTAGAAAAATTATCAAGGAAAGTATTTTGAAGATGGCACTTTTGTATAATAATTGACACGGAAACTGCTGCAATATAACAAGTTATGAACGAGAACAGAGGAAATATCATCATCTATCAGTCAGAAGATGGGAATATTCGACTTGATGTAAGACTTGAAGACAATACTATTTGGCTAACGCAACAGCAGATGGCAGACCTCTTTGGTTCTTCACGAACCAATGTAGTGGAGCATATCAAGCACGTCTATGAGGATGAAGAACTGAATGAAGAAGCAACCTGTCGGAAATTCCGACAAGTTCGTCAGGAAGGCAATAGAGAAGTAACTCGTGAGATTCCCTATTACAATCTTGACATGATTATTTCTGTTGGTTATCGTATTCGGTCGATTATTGCTACTCGCTTTCGCCAATGGGCGACAGAACGACTGCATGAGTATATTGTGAAGGGATTCGCTTTGGACGATGAACGACTGAAGAACCTCGGCGGTGGCAGTTACTGGAAGGAGTTGCTTGACCGCATCCGCGACATCCGTTCCTCAGAGAAGGTGCTTTATCGGCAAGTGCTTGACCTCTATGCCACAGCTGTTGATTATGACCCACGCTCAGATACCTCTCGGCTGTTCTTCAAGATCGTACAGAACAAACTCCACTATGCTGCCCACGGACATACGGCGGCAGAAGTCATTTACGAAAGGGCTGATGCAGACAAACCTTTTATGGGATTGACAACATTTAAGGGAGAACTACCTTGTCTGAATGACGTGAAGATAGCCAAAAACTATCTTTCGGCTGATGAGTTGAAGATTCTTAACAACCTCGTATCCGGTTATTTCGACTTTGCAGAAATCCAGGCATTGAAGCATCGGCCCATGTATATGGAAGATTATGTTCGGCAACTTGACAACAACGAAGCTCTCCGCCCGTGCCTACAGCCTCATCCTCAAGGTGGCCCGCACCATCGCCGACCTTGCCGGCTCTGAAAAAGTAGAGTCCATGCACATCGCCGAAGCCATCGGCTACCGCAACCTTGACAGAGGCGACTGGGCAGAGAGAGGACTATGAGCCAATCGCGAATTGGAGTTCAATATATAATAATAAGGTATGGACGAACAACAGAAGAATGGGATGCAGCCTTTACACCCTGCCAAAGGTTTTGATGCTGACGTATTTGCGCCACAGGTTCAGCTTCCGCTTTGCAGGAACGCCGTGGCGACTGATGTAGTCGGCCACGCCCTGAAGCATGCGCTGGGCACAATGGCCATCGGTGTAAGGGTCGTAGTTCTGAATGATCCACTGCCGTTTTTCTGTCAGTTCATGACTTTCGAAAAGCTCGTCGTAAGCCGAAAGCAATTGCGCAGCATCGTCGATGTTCTTCCAGTAAGGAGCTGACGACACGGTATTGAGCGTCACTACGGGCTTGTCGAGCAACAACATTTCGTAGATGGTCGACGACGTGTCGCTCACCATGGCATCGGCCATGAGCATGTATTTGGTCACAGCAAAGTCGTCTTCAAACAAAATGTGGGGGTGACTGCCAGCCAATGCCTTGTAATCATCGACCCACTGCTGGCAGGTAAGGGGGTGTAACTTGATGAGCAGCAGCACGTGGCGCTCGTCTACAAGCCTCAGCAATTCTTCCTTCAACTTGGGCAGCGAGCTCAGGCGCGGCGAGAAAGTGGGCGCATAGAGCACAATGCGCTGACAACCATGCTGCTGCAACAACAGAAGTCGCTCCTGGTCGAAGTCGTGGCGGTGGCGGGCAGTCCAGTCCTGACGCGTCCATCCCGTCTCCATCACCTCAAAGTCATGATATTGCTGCTGCAACTTCAGAAACTCCTGAGTGAAGTAAGGCCCCTGCGTCATATAAATGTCGAAGTAGTTGCGAATGCGGAACTGGTCGCGTTTCTCGGCAGCATAGCCATGAAAGATGCTGCACTTCACACCACTCAGATAGTAAGGCACAATGTTGCCTGGCGCAAACACGGCATCGGGCTTGAAGTCATGGGCTTCACGGATGGAATGGGTCCAGGTCACAACATCCTTTAACGGAAACTGAGGTATCTTTTCCTGATGAACATACCACAGCACTTCATGACCACCCTGGCGGTCGGCCTCTTCCTGAAGCGGTCTGACAATATCGACCGCATACTTGTTTTCACAAAACAGCAGAATTTTCATGGCAGCACAGACTATTTGAACAGTTTTTCCCAAAGACGCTTGAAGATGCCCGAACGGTAGGCGCGCTGCACCTGGGGCAGCAGCTCGCGGTAGTCACGGTGGGCATCGATCACAAGATGGCCATGCAACGTGTCGTCGCGCATGGGAGTCATGTAATTGTCGCCGTACTGCGTGCGCAGATAGACGTCCCAGCCAGCTGGTGCAGGCACCTTCAGGTCTTCAAAGTCGAGCCATGCCGTTTCATCATAGATTTCCTTTGGATAAACAAGACTGGTGCCGCTGAACGACAGTGCGCCCACGCCCTTGCTCCCGGCCACAGGGAACTGGCGGAACAGGTCTTCGGCCTCGCTGAAGATGGCAGCCCATCCGCGTTGCCTCACGGCATGGCGCGCCTTCAGTTTGCGAAACACCAGTCCCAGTCGGCCAGAAGCCAGTATGCTGGTGTTCTTGGCTTTCAGGAAACGCAGGATGCGCCGACTTTTCCTAAGCGCATCGGCCACGCGAGGATCGTCTTCGGGAATGCCGTCCATGGGGAACACATCGATGAAAATGCCCTGATGGAAGGGCTGAAAGCAGTCGCTGGGACGTATGGCAGCGGTTCCATCCATACGCAACTGGGCATGGCTGCGGTAATAATCGGTGTCGGTATAAGCCGTTTGATAGAAGAAGGGGGGCTGAAACTCCTGAGGTGCAATCTGCAACAAGCGGTCGTAGTCGTCGCGCATCATGGCCATGTCTACGTCGTCGTCCCAGGGAATGAAGCCCTTATGGCGCACGGCTCCCAGCAAGGTTCCGCCATCAATCCAGCAGCGCAGGTGGTGACGCTGACACACATCCAAGAACTTCTCCATCAGGTCCAACTGCACCTGCCACAATTCCTGCAAGGCCGGATCCAGCTCGTAGCCCTCTTTCTCTCTTATTTTATGCATGTTGTCGTTGCTTTTTGCGTACAAAGTTACGAAATAAGTGAGAGAAATGAAAGAAAAAGGTCATTTTCTTCTTATTTCCAAACAAAAAGTAAGTTCGACGAAGTCAAAGTTACGAAATAATTGGCAATTAAAGCCTCTTTTTGTAAAAAAGCAATGATAACTGATGCTCAATTGGGCATTATTTTGTAATTTTGCATCCCAAATGGAAAACAAATGGAAACAACAGACAATCTGAATGAACTGGTGATGTCCATGCACGGCGACCGCATTACTGATGAGGTTCGCGAGATACAAGCCTGCTTGCTTGGCATACTGAGAGCCATTGACCAGGTGTGTCGCGAACACCACCTGCGCTACTACATAGCCGCAGGCACCATGCTGGGGGCCGTGCGCCACGGAGGCTTCATTCCCTGGGACGACGATGCCGACATTGCCATGCCGCGCCCCGACTACGAAACATTCCTGCAACACGCCAATGAGTGGCTGCCAGCCCGCTACGAGCTGGTCAGTGGCGGCCACCCGTCAGACTATCCCTACGTTTTTGCACGGGTGCAAGACAGCGAGACCACCTACAGGCCCCGCCGCAGTTTTCCGTTTGTTGGCGGACTGCCTGTCGACGTGTTCCCCTTAGACGGCATGGCAGAGCCAGGGCTGCGTCGCCGCTGGCACTATTTCCGCTATCGTTTTCTGTGGAAGTTGCTGTACTTCACCCAGACCGACCCTTACAAACACGGAAAGGGCTTGCGCAGCATGCTCACCATTGCGCTTCGCAAGGTGCTGAGTCCCATTCGTCTGCACCGTATGATCGACAATGTTCGCAAGGAATGGAGCTATGAATCCTGCACTTTGACAGCCGACCACGACTACAAGCCAGAACTGGGCGTCGTGCCTCGCGAAGTGTTTGGCCAACCAACCCCCATCAAATTTGAAGACACCACCCTCATGGGAGTGGCCCAGCCCGATGCCTACTTGCAACATTTGTACGGCAACTACATGGAGATTCCGAAGGACATACCTTTGGTTTTCTACCGCTACCTGAACCTGAAGAAACCTTATCGGCAGTACAAGGAAGAAGAAGGTCTTCTTTGATGCCAACTTGCATACAAAACAAAAATATAGAAAGAAATGCTGAATTTTACCGTAGGCCCAGTCATGTCGAGCGAAGCCGTGAGGGCTATTGGCGGACAACATGTGCCTTATTTCCGCACTCCTGAGTTTTCAGAAGTAATGCTTCAGAGCGAACAGCTGGTGCTGCGCTTTGCCTGTGCACCAGAAGGCAGCCGTGTGGCCTTCATGACAGGATCGGGCACCGCCTCGATGGAAGCCACCGTCATGAATGTGCTCACAGCCAGCGACAAGGCCATTGTGGTCAATGGCGGCTCCTTTGGCGAGCGCTTCGTGGAACTTTGCCAGATTCATCAGATTCCGCATACCGAGATACACCTTGACTTCTGCCAGCCCCTTACCGAAGCCCATCTGGCTCCGTTAGCCAATCAGGGTTATACGGCTTTTGTGGTGAACATGGGCGAAACGTCGACGGGTGTGCTCTACGACATGCCCATGATCAGCCGTTTCTGCAAAGAAAACGGACTGCTTCTCATTGTCGATGCCATCAGCACCTTCCTGGCCGACCCCTTCAACATGGCCGAACTGGGTGCCGACGTGATGATTACCGGTTCGCAGAAAGCACTGGCCTGCCCGCCGGGCGTGTCGCTCATTGTGCTTTCGCCCCGCGCCATTGAGCGTGTGGAGAGCAGCACAACGCCCTGCATGTATCTGAACCTGAAGCTGGCCCTGAAGAATGGAGAGCGCGGACAAACACCCTTTACTCCCGCCGTGGGCGTGCTGCTGCAAATCAACCAGCGGCTCAGGGAAATCGAAGCACAGGGTGGCGTGGATGCCGAAGTGAAGCGCACAGCCGCACTGGCAGCCGACTTCAGGCAGAAAATTGCCGACATGCCACTGCGCCTGGCCAGTCCGTCGCCCTCAAACGCGGTGACATCGCTGCGTCCCGTGGCCACGCCAGCCTATCAAATCTTCACCACGCTGAAGGACGAATACCAGATTTGGGTGTGCCCCAACGGCGGCGTGCTGCGCGACGAAATCTTCCGTGTGGGCCACATCGGCGCACTGACTCCTGCCGACAACACCACACTTGCAGAAGCCATGCACGACATGATGAAACGGGGACTACTGAAATGATAAAGGTTATAACATACGGCACCTACGACCACCTGCACCGTGGCCACATCCGACTGCTGGAAAGGGCCAAGGCGCTGGGCGACTACCTCATCGTGGGCATCACAGCCGACAGCTTCGATTATGCCCGTGGAAAAATCAACGTGGAGCAAACACTCATGGAGCGCATTGAGGCAGTGAGGGCCACGGGACTGGCCGACGAAATTATCGTTGAAGAATACGAAGGCCAGAAGATTGACGACATTCGCCGCTACGGCATCGACATTTTCACCGTGGGCAGCGACTGGCGTGGCAAGTTCGACTATCTGAACGAGTTCTGCCAGGTGGTCTATCTGGATCGGACGCAAGGCATATCGAGCACCGAGCTGCGTGCCAAGGAGCACCAGTTGCACTTAGGACTGGTGGGCGAATCGCCCATTCTCGACAAAATTCTGCGCGAAAGCCAGTTCGTCAATGGCCTGACCATCAGCGGAGTGTGCACTGACAACGCCCGCCAGCTGTCGGCCGTGCTGCAGCAAATGGTCATGCCCATGAGCCGTCTCAACGAACTGTTCGACAAGAGCGATGCCGTCTACATCATTTCCAACCCCCGCCATCACTACGACCACGTGAAACGGGCACTCCAAAAGGGTTGCCACGTGCTGTGCGAATCGCCCATTGCCATTGATTCCCTGCAGTTGCAGGAGCTGCGCACGCTGGCCCGACAGCAAGGATGCCAGCTGACCGACTCGCTGAAGACAGCCTACTCCATGGCCTACTTCCGGCTCATTCTGCTGGCCAAGAGCGGCATCATCGGCCAAATCATGTCGGTAGATGCCACCTGCACCAGCATGACCAACCTGGAAATGAGCGACGACAGCGACATGCCTTATCTCTGGAACAGCATCGGTGCATGGGGCCCCACGGCCATGCTACCCATCTTTCAGCTGCTGGGCACTGACTACAAGGACAAGACCATTGCCACACACCTGCTCGACAAGCATGCCGACTTCGACACCTTCACCAAAATATCGTTTGTCTATCCCGAGGCGGTTGCCTCGATGAAGGTGGGACAGGGCGTGAAGTCGGAAGGCGAACTGGTGGTATCGGGCACCAAGGGCTACATCTACGTGCCGGCCCCTTGGTGGAAGACCGACTATTTCGAGATTCGATATGAGAACCCAGCCAACAACCGTCGCTATTTTTACCAGCTCGACGGCGAAGGCATTCGCTACGAACTGGTGTCGTTTGCGAAGGCCATACAGGGCCAGCGGCCATCCGACTACGTCACCGAAGCGGTGTCGGATGCCATCGTTTCGGTCATAGCCGACTTCTATCAGAAAAAAGATGTTGTGCTGATCTGACCCACCGCCGCTGCAACGGCCACGGAACATGTTGCCCATTCGCCCCCAAGGACGCTTCAGCAGCATGCCTACTCAATCTCCATTTGCAGCACTTTCTCCACAATCGGGGCCATGTCGTAGTATTTATACTCGGCCAGCCGGCCACCAAACAGCACGTTTCTGCACTCCTGTGCCATGGCCTTGTATTGAGCCGCCAACCTGTTGTTGCGCTCATCGTTGATGGGATAGTAAGGCTCCATTCCCGCTTTCCACTCCATGCTGTACTCGCGCGAAATCACCGTGCACGGCACGTCGTAGACCTGCTGGCCAAACATTTCGAAGTGCTTGTGCTCAATGATGCGCGTGTGGGGCACCGAAGCATCGGTGAAGTTCACCACAGCATTGCCTTGATAGTTGGGCATGCTGAGCATTTCCTGCTCAAAACGCACAGAGCGATACTCCAGCTTGCCCAGCCGGTAGTCGAAAAACTCGTCTATCTTGCCCGTGAACAGAATCTTCCTGGCCATGCTTTCCCAGTGCGTCCGTTCGGCAAAGAAGTCAGCATTGGTTCGCGTCTCAATTCCTTCAAGCAGTTTGTCCACCAGTTTGTTGTAGCCCCCAATGGGAATGCCTTGGAACGAATCGCTGAAATAGTTGTTGTCGAACGTCAGGCGAACGGGCAGCCGCTTGATGATGAAGGCCGGCAGTTCCGTGCAGGGGCGCCCCCACTGCTTCTCCGTATAGCCCTTGACAAGCCGTTCGTAGATGTCGCGCCCCACGAGCAGCAGCGCCTGTTCCTCCAGGCTGCGCGGCTCGCTGATGCCATCGGCCTGCATCTTTGCCACGGCCTCGGCCTTCTGCTCATTGATTTTCTGCGCCGCCTGTTCGGGCGTGGTCACGCCCCACATCTGACAGAAAGTGTTCATGTTGAACGGCAGATTGTACAGCCTTCCCTGATAGCAGGCCAGGGGCGAGTTGGTGTAGCGGTTGAACGGCACCAGTTTGTTGACAAACTGCCACACCCGCTCGTTCGAAGTATGGAAGATGTGGGCCCCGTACTTGTGCACGTGTATGCCCTCCAGCTCTTCGCAAAACACGTTGCCGCCCAGCTGAGGCCGCCTGTCGATTACCAGACAGCGGCGTCCTTGCTGGTGGGCACGGTGGGCAAAGGTGGCTCCAAAGAGTCCAGACCCCACAATCAGATAGTCGTACTGGCTATTTTTCTTCATTATAGCGAGCAGGAATCCGAATGTTGCAAGCCTCGAAAGCCTCTCTCAGCACCACGAAGAAAGCCTCGATGTCGGGCACGTCGATGGTGCCCAGTGCGCAGAGGCGGAACGTGTTGGTCGTTGAAATCTTGCCCGGATAGATGGTGAAGCCATGCTCATAGCAGTAGTCGTGCACGCGTTCAAAGTCCCAGTTGGGGTCGTCAGGATAAAGCACACTGGCCACCAATCCCGACTGAATGTCGCGGCGGATGGCTTCCCGCAGTCCCATGTCAGCCAGTCCCTGATGAATTGCTTCCATCACGCGGTGGTGGCGGTCAAACTTTTCGGCCTCGCCCACCTCGAAATACTCCTTCAGAGCCTGGATGGTGGCATAGACCGTCTGCACAGGCGGCGTGAAGTGCATCTCGCCCGTTTTCTCGAAAAACTCGTATTGCAGGTAGAGATTGCAGTAATAAGAGCGCTTGGGGTAGTCTTTCGAGCGTCGAATCTCGGCCTCGTTGCCAATGACAAACGACAGACCAGCCATGGCCATCAGTCCCTTCTGAGCCGATGCCATGCAGAAGTCCACATTGTCCTGCACCATGTCGAAGGGAATCATGCCCAGCGACGAGGTGGTGTCGACCACAAAGACGGCCCCATGCTCATGTGCCAAGGCGCCAATTTCGCGTATGGGGTTCAGCACTCCCGTGCCCGTTTCGTGGTGTGTGGTATAGACCAAAGCCACGTCGGGATTCTCGACGAGAGCCTGTTTCACGGCATCCAGATCAGGCATTTCAAAGACCGACGAGCGCAAGTCGATGTGCGGCAATCCATAGTATTGGCACACCTCGACGGCGCGCGTGCTGTAGGCACCATTGTTCACCACGAGCACTTTCTTGCCTTCAGGCAGCAATGAGTTCAGGCAAATATCAATATTAATGGTTCCCGAACCGCAAAACAACACCGACGTGAACTTGTCTTCGGGCGCATGGGCCACACGCAGCAAATCCTTACGCAATCCTTTCATCATGCCGGCAAACTCTTTTTCGCGCGGACAGATATCCGGCACCACCTGGGCCATCTTCACCGTATCGGTGGTGGTGGCAGGTCCCGGGTTGAGCAAAACGTTTCTTTTAATGGTAATCATAAGTATTTTATAATGTTTTCTTCAGCATAATGCAGGTCGTTCAGGTCGTCGATTTCATACCATTTCAACCCTTTCTCACACAGCACAAAGACGGGAGCCTGCTCCTGCGACATGCTCAGCAGCTCGTACTCATAGCCCAGTTTGGGCAGAGCGTCCAACTTCCGGGCATAGTCGCTGCACATCATCTGATAGAAGCGGTTCGACAGTTTGTGTATGCCCACCAGCTCCCCCTGCGCGTTCACCTCGCCTTTCACGGTCGAACAGTTGGTGAGCGTGCCTTGGTCGTTGGCTTCCACGTAGTACTGATCCTGAAACTTGGTCACGGGCGTGATGAGCATTACGTCGGGTTGGTCACATTCAAGCAGTGCCGTGATGGCCCTGCGCTCAAACACCAGGTCGCTTTCCAGCAGCAGGAAGTCGTCGCTGCCCACCAGCTGTCGGCAGTTGTAGAGCGTGTACATGCTGTTGGTCTCAGCATAGCGGTCGCTCAGGCAGCACTCAATCTGCGGATATTCTCGGGCCAGGCTATCATAGGCTTCATGCAAATAGCCCGTGCCAATAATGATGCGCTCAATGCCACAGCTGATAAGTGTTTCGATGGAGCGCACCACCATGGGTTTTCCTCCAGCCTCAACAAATCCCTTTGGCCGCTCTTCGGTCATGCTTCCAAAGCGTGTGCCCATGCCGGCGGCCATGATAACGGCAGTTTTTGTCATCGTTATGAATTATGAAATATGAGTCAGGCGCGGCTCAGTTCGGCCATGAACGCCTCCTTGTTCTCAATCGGATTGGTGGTGGGGCGCCCCAGATCTTCGCGCGACCGTATGGCCACGCGCAGTTCCAGGAGCACAGGTCCCTGCAGCGTTTCCAGCTGTTTCAGTGCAGCCACCATCTCGTCGGGCGTCGATGCCGTGAGCACATGGCGGTAGCCACTGGCCTTGGCAATGCCGGTGGCATCGAGCTGGAAGCCAATGGTGGGCTGTCCGCCCACGCTTTCGTGGGCCCCGTTATTAAAAAGGATGTGGTAGAAGTTTGCAGGCTGCATGGAGGCCACGATGCCCAGTGCGCCCGTGTGCATGATGAAGGCGCCATCGCCGTCGAAGCAGAACACCCTGCGCGCCGGCTTCTCCAGCGCAATGCCCAGTGCAATGCTCGAACTGTGGCCCATGGAGCCCACGGTCAGGAAGTCGTGGCCATGGCCCTGGCAGCATGCCTCGCGATACTCGAAAAGCTCGCGCGACAACTTTCCCGTGGTCGACACCACCACATCGGTTTCGTGCAGGTGGTCTACCACCAGTTTCAGAGCCTCTTCGCGGCACAACTGGCAGTTGTTGGTGCTCACGTTCTTGAGCTGATACTTGCCAAACGTGCCCTTGCGAATGACCATCGCCGTGGGGCGCTTCTCGCTGATGGCCTGCTGCACCATCGGTGCAATCTGGTCTTCGCTCTGCAGCACCACGTAGGGTATGCGCATGGCATCGAGCAGTGCCAGCGTCACCTCGCCCTGCTTCACGTGCTGCGGTTCGTCGTGCACGCCAGGCTCGCCGCGCCAGCCAATCATGAGCACCATGGGCAGGCTGTACACCTTTTCGTCGGCCAGCGAGAGCAGGGGGTTCACCGTGTTGCCCAGACCAGAGTTCTGCATGTAGACCAGTGCCGGACGGCCCGTGGCCAGATAGTGCCCTGCGGCAATGCCCACGGCGTTGCCTTCATTGGCAGCAATGATGTGTTTCTGCCGTGGTGCCGTGTCGGTCACGTAGGCACAGAAATTCTTCAGCAGCGAGTCGGGCACGCCCGTAAACATGTCGATACCGCTGGCCACCAGTGCCTCATAGGCGTTTTTTACTTCTATCATGTTCTATTTTGTTCCAGGAATAAGTTCAAGAATCTGCTTGATGGGCATGCACAGGTCGTTGGCATCATAGCTGCGGTGGTTCTGAAGAATCGAGGTGGCCACATTGACCATGGCGGGATAGGCCGCACGCAGCATGTGGTTGGCATAGATCACCACCTTGATGCCCCACTGTGCCAGCTCTTCTTCGCGCAGGTGGTTATAGGTTGTGGGCACGGCCACGATGGGCACGTAGGGGTGCAGCTCGTGAAAGCGCTGGCAGAACTGGCGTATGTCGTCGCCCGTTTTTTCTTTCGAGTGAATCATGATGCCGTCGGCGCCGCCTTTTTCCACGTAGGCCAGGCAACGCTCCAGGGCGTCGTCGACGCTCTTTCCGGCAATGAGACTCTCGCAACGGGCAATGATCATGAAGTCTTTTGTGACCTGTGCCCGCTTTCCTGCACTGATCTTTTCGCAGAAATGCTCAATGCTGTCTTGCGTCTGGATGGCGTCGGTGCCAAAGAGCGAGTTCTTCTTCAGTCCCACCTTGTCCTCGATGATTACGGCCGAAATGCCGTTGCGCTCCAGTGTGCGCACGGTGAAGACGAAATGCTCAAGCTTTCCGCCCGTGTCGCCGTCGTAGATGATGGGTTTGGTGGTGCACTCCAGAATGTTGGTCAGGTCTTGCATGCGTGTGGTCAGGTCCACCGCCTCAATATCGGGCTTGCCCTTGCTGGTCGAGTCGGTGAGCGAGCTGCTCCACATGCCATCGAAGGTTTCGGTGCAAAGGCCGTTCTTCACCTCCAGGTTCTCACAGATGAGCCCCGACAATCCGTCGTGCACTTCAAGGATGCGCACCACGTTCTTGGCGTCAATCAGGCGGCGCAGCGTTTTCAGGCGCACGTCGGGCGTGGTGCCTATGTGCTTGATTTCCTTGTCGAGCGACGACGATTCGATGCCCTTTGTGTAGGGCACTTCAATGACCTGTCCGCCCAGCTGCCGCATTGTTTCGATGGCCTCGTCGCGCAGTTCGCGGTCGGGCCCCGTCTGCCAGTCGTCGCCATGAATCATGAAGTCGGGCTTCAGGCGTCGCAGGTTGGGCGCATAGCTCCAATCGTCCTGCGGCACCACCTGGCTCACGCCCCTGATGTTTTCCACCACATTCTTGCGCTGCTCATAGGTGAGATAAGGCAGGCGTTTGTGCTGCGCAATGGCCTTGTCGGTGAACAGGCCAATAATCACGTCGCCATACTTGGCTCCTTCGTTGATGATGTTGATGAGGCCCGGATGCATGATATCGGCTATCATGCCCAGATAGACTGTCTTTTTCATTCTGCAAAGATAGACATTTTAAGGCAAAAGAGCAAATTTTAACGTATATTTCTATGGAAAAAGGGAAAAACGGCATTGCAAATTTGCAGAAACGGCAAAAAAACGCTACTTTTGCAACCCTATAACGGAAATATCTCTACACCAAAATGAAGAAGCTGCAGCTTTTTACCTTATTTATTATTATAGCCGCCTTGACGGCTTGTGGCAACGCGGCTCGCAAGAGCAACACCACCGACGCCCCCCAGCAGCAGCTGGTTGGCCCCACTTTTCATGCCGACTCGGCCTACTTGTACTGCGAACAGCAGTGCCAGTTTGGCCCCCGCACCATGAACAGCGAGGCCCACGAGCGCTGCAGCGACTGGATTGCGGCCAAGTTTCGCGACTTCGGCATGCAGGTGGTGCTGCAGCAGGCCACGCTGAAGGGCTACGACGGCACACCGCTGAACGCCACCAACATCATTGCCAGCTACCGCCCGGAGCTGGCCGACCGCATTCTGCTGTGCGCCCACTGGGACAGCCGTCCCTGGGCCGACAACGACCCCGACGAGGCCAACTGGCACAAGCCGGTGATGGCAGCCAACGACGGTGCCAGCGGCGTGGCGGTGATGCTGGAGACGGCCCGACTGCTGGGCCAGGCCGACAGTCTGAAGATTGGCGTAGACTTCATTTGCTTCGACGCCGAAGACTGGGGTGTGCCGCAGTGGACCGACGAGCACGACGGCGACTCATGGGCCCTGGGCGCACAGTACTGGGCGGCCCATCCCCACAATGCCAACTACCGGCCACGCTACGGCATACTGCTCGACATGGTGGGCGGACAGGGCGCCCGCTTCTATCGCGAGACCTACTCGCTGCGCTATGCCCATCAGGTGGTGGACCGCGTGTGGCAGGCCGCACAGGTGGTGGGCGTGAGCAGCTACTTTCCGCAGCAGCAGGGCGGCATGATTACCGACGACCACGTGCCCGTGAACGAGGTGGCCGGCATTCCCTGCATCGACATCATTCCCTATTATCCCGACTGCGAGGCCAGTTCGTTTGGCCCCACCTGGCACACGGTGAACGACGACATGGCCCATCTGGACCGTGCCACGCTGGGGGCGGTGGGCCAAACCATCATTCAAGTGTTGTTCTCGGAATAGCTTGCGGTGGGGGTCACAGTTGTCCGGCCTCTACCTGCAGCACCACGCGTTCGGTCAGTCGGTCTACGCCTTCGGGGTCGTAGCCCTTCTTGAGCGAGGCGCCAAACATCCATGCAAAGGCTTGCCAGACGCCGGAGCGAAACGGGCCTATGAAGGCTTGAATGGCTTCATAGGCCGTTGAGTTGCACTCGCGGTCAATGAGTTTGATGAGCAGTTTGCCCTGCGAAAACGTCAGTTTCTTCATCTTGGGCTTATATTCCTTCACGATCGAGGCTTCCACCCGTTTCAGGTGCTCGTCGCGCTCTTTCTGCGTGGGCAGCGTTTCTATGTATTCGGCCGTCTCGATGAGCATCTGCCGGGCCTCCTTGGCAATGGGCAGCACGCGCTTCACGTTCTTCACCAGGCGGGCGTAGGCTTCGGCCTGGCGCTTGCTCTTGAACGTGGGTTCGGGGTAGACGTAGATGTTCGACATCTCCATATATTGAATGCTGTCGCCGTCCACGAGCGTGCGGCTCACCTTCACGGTGGGCACCAGCGTGGTCTCGTCGGCTGTCTGGGCGCGCAGCATGCCGGCTGCGCCCAGCAAGACAAGGATGGAGAGGGCAATTCGTTTCATGGCCGCAAAAGTAAGCATTATTTTCTCTCCAACCGAAGAAACGGCATGATTATTAGCTTTATTTATGATTAGGCCCCAGCTGGAACGGCCCCCGTCATTGACATACATCAACGAATGGCACATTTTGACATGAAATGTGCGCCAACGGCTTGTGTCCGCACACGAAATGACTTATCTTTGCACTGCAATCGTGAGATTGTGTTCATATTCATTAGGTTAGTAGTTAACAGATTTAAGGTAAAGATTATGTTATTAGATTTTCAGACTACGGCCATGCTGGTGTCGGTTGCAGTTGCGACTGTTCTGAGTGTTCTCACTCTGATGCACACCAACGTCCGTTAGTAAAGGAGTGCGGGGTGAGCGATTCATACCGCACTCTTTTTTGTTTCCCCCCGTTTTTTCTGCTCAGAAGCATTGCCGCCAGGCGAGAAACAATCAACCGCATGGAGCGAAAAAATTTCCACCCGAACCGCGCCAAAACTGGCTCGGGACTGAGCAAACGTCTCTTTGGCCGAAAATTTCGCAGTTTTGAGAGCCTTTCGTAAGTATCTGTTGTTCAGCCGTTTTCAGAAAACACTCGCTAAATCAGAAGAAGAAACGAGGCTAACGGGCATGCAACGGGGGCCTCGTCATGATGCAACGGAGCCGCCGTTGCATCGAAACGGGGCCGCCGTTGTGCCGAAACGGGGCCGCCATTGCAAGGCAACGGGGGCCTCGTTGCCGGAAAAAGGGATGCAGACCGTGACGGAAGAGACCGGGAACAGCGCGTGAAACATGCTGAAGCGACTGTTTCACGCGCTGGTTTGCAAAAAATTTTTGTCCGCAAAATCGAAAGAACGGGGCCGCCGTTGCGCCCTTTTCTTCCTGCCCGTCAGGGCTGTTGCCCGGCTGCTGGCTCGCCTGGCAGGGGCCAGCACTCCGATGGGGTGCGTGCCTGCTGCATGGCACGCTCAAAGAGCATGACCATCTCGGGCAGCTCGCCGGCCAGGTTGTGCTGCTCGCCGGGGTCGTCCTTCAGGTTGTAGAGCTCCAGCGGTGCGCCCTTCTTGATGGTCACGGCCTTCCAGTTGCCCAGTCGGGCGGCGCGCTGCTTGCCGGGAAACTCCCAGTAGAGCAGGCGGTGGTCGGTGTCCACCTGCTCGCCAAAGAACAGGGGCGACACATCGATGCCGTCGGTCTTCTGGGGCAGATGGGCAGTGGCACCGGCCAGCG
>CACXUV010000051.1 GCA_902770845.1 uncultured Prevotellaceae bacterium | reverse complement strand
GTTGTGCGCATAGAGGATGATGCCGCCCACGGGATATTTCTCGTTCACCTTCCGCATCATCTCGTTGACGGCCTGCAACTTGATTTTGGTGAGGTCGTCCACACTCTGATCAATACCGCCAGAGCGGTTGAAGTGGATGGTGGTGTCGAGACATTCGGGTCGCACATAGAACATCTGTCCCACCTTTTCGCGCAGCGTCATCCGTTGCAGTTGTGACTCCACCTCGTCCGTTGGAGGCGTATCTGTGTTGTCTTCATTCGAACACGAACTGAGCATCATCAGACCACAAGATGTAAGGATGGTGGCCAGCATCCATAGTTTCATTTGTTTCATGGCTGCAAAGGTACTAATTTTCTACGAAACACGTCACAAATACAAACATTTTATTCCTTCCAAATTTGCATTCAGCCTAAAACTGAACTTCCTTGATTTTCCCCGTCTTGCCTTTTATTTACGCGTTTTCTGCGTTAATTCTCCAAAATCCGTCTTTCGTTACAGACTTTTTTCGTAACTTTGCCGCCATGTTACACTGAAAAGCTTAAGCAAGCGCAAAAAATATTATGTTGAAGCTATTCGTTCCAGGCCGCCTTTGTCTTTTTGGCGAGCATACCGACTGGGCAGGACACTATCGCACCATGAATGCCGACATTGTTCCGGGCGCAGCTATCGTGACTGGCATAGAGCAGGGTATCTATGCCGAAGTTGAAAAATCGAGCATTTTCGAGGTTCAAAGCATTGCATCAAGCATTTCGTCGCAATGGCACGACTTTGCTTGCCGCATGGATGAGCAGGAACTGAAGCGCATTGCCCGTTCGGGCGACTTCTTCTGCTATTGTGCCGGAGTGGCCAGCTACATGCTGGAATGGTACAAGGTGGGTGGCGTGCGCATCAAGATTACCAACATGACGCTGCCCATGAAGAGCGGTCTCAGCAGCAGTGCTGCCATTTGCGTGCTGGTGGCGCGTGCGTTCAATTTGCTCTACAACCTGAACCTAAACACCCTGGGCGAAATGAACATTGCCTATGTGGGCGAGTTGCGGACAAGTAGCCGCTGTGGCCGTCTGGATCAGGCATGTGCCTTTGGCGTGAAGCCTAACTTGATGACTTTCGATGGCGACGAGATCGAGGTGCGCCCGCTCAATGTAAGGAAACGCTTGCACTGGGTGTTTGCCGACCTTTGTGGCGAAAAAGATACCATCAAGATTCTGGCCGACCTGAACAAAGCCTATCCCTTCGCTTCGAACGAGAAAGAGCAGTTGGAGCATGAAGCCCTGGGGGCAAAGAACCAAGACATTGTTCAGCGTGCCATGAAATACATGGCCGAAGGCGAAGTGGAAGCGCTGGGCAAACTGATGACCGAGGCCGAAGAACTGTTCGACCGCCAGGTGGCTCCCATGTGTCCGGAAGAACTCGCGTCGCCCATATTGAAGTCGGTGCTCAAGGATCCCAACATCCAGCCCCTTGTCTATGGCGGAAAGGGCGTGGGCTCGCATGGCGACGGCTCCGTGCAGTTCCTGGCACGCGATGGCGAAACGCAGCAGCAACTGGTTGACTACCTTGAATCCAGGGGCATGCCAGCCTATATGCTTACCATTCAGCCTGTTCACACCGTGCGCCGGGCCATTATTCCCGTGGCAGGATTTGGCACCCGGCTTTATCCTGCCACGCGCGGTCTGAAGAAAGACTTCTTCCCCATTCCCTGTCCCGACGGAATGGTGCGTCCCGTTATTCTTATTTTGCTGGAAGAACTCATTCAGAGTGGCATAGAAGAAATCTGCTTGGTGCTGGGCTCTGAAGAAGAGCGCCAGCAGTATGCCGATTTCTTTGAGCGTCCACTTTCCGATGAGCATTTGCGCAAGCTGAATGCCGAATGTCAGGAATACGAAAACCGCATTCTCAACATTGGCAAACGCCTGCATTATGTTTACCAGAAAGAGAAGCGTGGCTTTGGCCATGCCGTGTATCAGGCTGCCCAGTTTGCCCATGGCGAGCCGGTGTTACTGATGCTGGGCGACACGCTCTATCGTTCTACGTCGAACAAGCCCTGTGCCCTGCAGCTGATTGAAGCCTATGAGCACTACAACAAGCTGATGGTGGGGCTCTATCCTGTTGAACTGGCAGAGGTGAGTCACTTTGGCATCATGAGTGGTGTGTGGGAAGACAAGGATTGTAGCGAACTCACCATTACCGCACTGAGCGAGAAGCCCACTCCGAGTTATGCCGATGAGTTCCTGGGCGTGCGTGGAAAAAATGGTGAGAAGGAGTATTGTTCGGTCTTTGGCCAGTACATTCTGACGCCCGAAGTGTTCTTGCAACTGGAGAAAGACATCAGACAGGCCGATGAAGAAGGCAACACCACGCGTGAGATTGAGCTCACGTCGGCACTCGATGCCGTGCGCCAGCAGACGGGCATGATGGGTGTTCGCTTGCAGGGCGAGCGTTTCGATATGGGCAATCCGGCTGCACTTGTGAACACTGTTGCCAAATTCAGCAAATGATGTTGAGGCAAAGGCAAAAGGAGACGACAATTCAAGAGATTCAGTAAAAAAGTAAGGAAAAAACCTAGGAAAATCCAAGAAAAAACCAAGAAAAAAGAATATGATAGGAGTTATTCTTGCTGCCGGAATGGCAAAGCGACTGCGCCCACTCACCGACGAGCGTCCCAAATGTCTGCTCACAGTTGGGCAGCGCACATTGTTGCAGCGCACTGTCGACGGGTTGGTCGATGCTGGCTTCACCGAACTGGTGGTGGTGACGGGCTATCGCGCATCGATGATTCGCGACTTTCTCACTCAGAACTACCCGCAACTGACCATTCACTTCATTGACAACAGCGATTATGCCCACAACAACAACATCTTCTCGTTGTGGCTCACGCGTCCTTACACCGAAGGACATGACTTTCTGTTGCTTGACAGTGACATATTGTTCGACCCGCAAATCATTCCCACTGTCTTGAGGAATGAAGACAGCGTGCTGGCCGTGAATCGTCACGAACTGGGCGAGGAGGAAATAAAGGTGATTGTCGACGATACCAGCCACGTGGTTGAGATCAGCAAGGTGTGCTCCATAGCCAACGCCATGGGCGAAAGCGTGGGCATCGAGAAGATGACGGCGGCCTATAGCACTGCACTGTTCCGCGAACTGGAGCAGATGATTGAGCAGGAAGGGCTGATTGACATTTTCTATGAACGGGCTTTTGAGCGTCTCATTCCGCAGGGTCACACCTTCCGCGTGGTAGACACCACCAACTTCTTCTCGATAGAACTCGACACCGTGGAAGATTTTGAAAACGCCAAGAAGCTCATACCTGCGAGCCTGTTCTAAAATTCGTAATTCAACATTTTTATTTACGATTTAACGATTTTCGATTTATTTTCGATTTGATGATTTTACTATTTCCTGCAAGCCTCAACCGTCAGGCAATCATACAATGATTAAATCGAAAATAAATCGTAAATCGTAAATCGTCAAATAGTAAATGAACATGCGAAACTCTTGATTCTATTTGTCGGTCTTCATGAGCAGGATTCCGAAGAGAATCCAGATGATTTCCCTGACGCGGCAAATGATGCTGACAAAGATGCCCAGTGCAGCAGAGTCTACATGGCTGCCCAGTTTGGTCGACATGCCAATGAGCGCAATGGAGAGCATGAATCCGCCCTCCTGCACTCCCAGTTGCATGGGCAGGAAGCCAATGAGGTTGGCAAACAGGCTGGTGAAGGAAAGAATCAGCACGGAGTAGAGGAATGTGAAGAACAATCCCTGAAGTCCGCCGCCACAGTCAATGCCAAAAAGCAACAGCATGAACATGATTTCCAGGCTTTGCACAATGCGCGAACCATACTCCAGCAGCAGGCTGCTATAGAAAGCCTTCTTGTCTTGCTTGTGCAGTGAGGCTATCTGGCTGTCAATGTTGTGCAAAGCCTCGGCGTGGCGCTCCAGAAAGCGTGAGCTCCACCCCTTCAGTCCAGGAATCTTGCCAATCCATCTGATGGCCTTCACCACCAGACCATTCCTGTAGCCCTTTGAGAAAACGTAGAATGCCAGCAGGCAGAAAGTAATGCCAGCGCCCAGCAGTGAGCCGATGAGGGGCGTCATGGGCGCATAGTCGATGGCAGCCAGGGCCAGATAGAGGAAGATAGACGTGAACCAGAGCCAGAAATGGGCAAAGAAGTGCATCATGGCATAGAGAATGACCGACGATGTGGCGTGCTGGTTGCTCATGTCTTTCGACAGTTCCAAGATGCGGTAAGGCTCGCCTCCCAGTCCGCCAACGGGGGTGGCATAGTTCAGGGCATAGCCTGTGATGGTGAGCCGATAGATGCGCCCGAAGCCCACGTGCCTGTCGTTTTCATCCGTGTTGCAGCGTATGATGCTTTGCCATGCCAGTGCGTTCAGCCAGTAGACAACAATCCAGATGCCCAGAATGGGTATGAGCCAGTAGCCTGCTTTGGTAAGGTGTGTCCACAGTTCGGCAAAGCTAACGTCGAACGTCAGAATCATCACTACCACGGTAGCGATGCCAAGGATGAAGAATAGGTTGTTCAGCCTCTGCTTAGTCCACTTCATGCAACTTTCTGTGGTGTGTTATATCTTCTCGGCTATTTGCTTGCAGAACGATTCGTGGCGATGGTTCACATACCAGTAGATGAGGCCCATGCCCACGATTTCCCAAAGGAAGTTGCCCACGGGGAAGTCGATCAGGCAGAACAAGAACAGCCATGCCTCGCGGAAGTTGAAGGTGAGCAGTCCGTTCCACTTCATCAGGGACAGCGAGTGGCGGTGCACCTCGTCGCGCAGCTCCTGTGGCACGTTGTCAATCGTGCCGTATTTCTCGCGCAACCGCTGCATGAGCTTCTGAAATTCGGGCGTCACGTCTTCCTGCATCTTTGTATAAGTGATATAGGATTTCTGGAACATCCGTTCGTAGAAAGGCAGACTCTTGGGCATATTCTCATAGATTTCGCGCTGTTTCTCAGAGTTGTCGAGTTCGCTTCCTTTTTCGCCTTTCAGAAAGAACAGGTGCACCTGAATGTAGTAGTCGGCCAGGCGCTGCTGTCCTTGCAGTCCCCAAAGGCCCGATACCAAGGCAAGCAACAGTACGATGCCTGTGGCAATGAGCGTGTTCTGCTCGGTGTTGTCAATGCCCAGCCATCCAAACTCGCGGTCGTGGTGCAGATAGAAGCGCCACACCAGTGCGATATAGATGGGGAAGAACCATGCGAAGCCAGCCAGGCCATCGAGTATGCGCCCCATTCGGCTTTTCTTGCCAGTCATGCGTGCCAGCTGTCCGTCGGTGCAGTCAAAGATGTCGGCCCACATGAGCAGGAAGATGGCTATTAGGTTGTAGGCCAGTCCCAGCGAGGTGTCGCCCTGTGCGTTGTCACCATAATAAACACTGCCCTGTGCAAAGAACCATGCACTGGCAGCTCCGATAATCATCGACCATACTGTAATGGTATTGGGGTGTACGTCTAATTTGGCGAAGAACACTGCACAGTAGTAGCAGAATGGGCGTATGACATGCAAATCAAGCCAGTCTTCGATTTCCGACGACTTTAGTGTAGCTTTGAATTTTTCGTTCACCGTTGTTTGTTTTTTTATTCTTTTTATTTTTCGCTGAACACACGCTTGATGGTGTCGCACACCACCTGTGTCTGCTCCTTGCGTCCCAATGTGATGCGCAGGCACGACTCAAGTCCCTTGTCGCTCATGAACTTGATCTTGTAGTCCTGTGCGGTCAAGGCTTTTTGCAAAGCCTCTTTTATTTCAACAGGGTATTTGATGAGGATGAAGTTGGCCACCGACTTATATACCTTGAAGCCAGGCAGCGTGCCCAGTTCCTTCTTGTAGAGTTGCCGGCCCCATTCCATGTCGTTGGCCACCTGGCGATAGTGTTCGTCGCTGTCAAGTGCTGCCAGTGCCACGGCTTCCGAGAAGCGGTTGTAGCCCAGGTACTTGTTGATGTAGCTGATGAACTGGTCGTGACCCTTGCCAATGAAGCCAAAGCCGCAGCGCAGACCGGGCAGGCCGTAGAACTTTGACAGCGTGCGCGAAATGATCAGGTTCTCATATTTGTTCACCAGTGGTGCAATGTAGTCCACGTCGCTCGTGATGAAACTGGCGTAGGCCTCGTCGACCAGCACCATTGTGTCGCTGGGAATGTTCTCCATGATGCGGCCTATCTCCTCGCTTGTCAGGCTGTTGCCCGTGGGGTTGTTGGGCGAAGCCAGCAGCAGCATGCGTGGATGAATGCGGTTGGTGAAGGCTATCACCTCGTCTACGTTGTAGGAAAAGGAGTCTTCCTGCTCGTAGAGGGGATACATTTCGAAGGTGCCTCCGCACTCGTTGGCCACCTTATTATAATACCACCATGAAAATTCGGGAATCAGTATCTTCTTGTTGTCGCCCTTCATCAGGAAGTAGTGAATGGCATTTTTCAGAATGTCTTCGCCACCGTAGGCCAGCAACACCTGTTCTTCGGGCACGCCATAGATTTCGCTCACGCGCACGCTGATAACACTTTTCTTTCCCTGATCGTGGATGCGGGTGTAGAAGCATAGCTCCTTGGGATCGAAATTCCTGATAGCCTCTACCACTTTCCGGCTGGGCTCGAAGTTAAATTCGTTTCTATCGAGATAGTTCATGTTTCTTTTTCATTTTGCGGTGCAAAATTATATAATTTCTTTGAGATACGAAACAGTTGTGGAATAAAAGTTTATTTTTTTTGCACCATACACCCCTCAGCATCTATTGCCGCCGCTGGTGGCTCCACTGCTTCAGTTTGTGGCGGTGGAACTTGTCTTCGGCCTGAATGATGTCGTAGACTTTCGAGGCGGGCAGTATGTCGAGGAATTTCTTGTGATAGCTTTGCTGAATGCGCTTCAGTTCCACTTCGGTGTTGTCGCGCTCCTGAATAGCTTTCTGGCATCCTTTCTCGTCGGTGGGTTTCGTTTTGGCCTGCTGGCGCTGGCGTTCAAAGATGATGCGCTGCTTGCTCTGCATCTCCTTGTAGACGGGGAAGAACTTGACAGCCTCTTGCTGGCTGAGCCCTGCTTCGTGGATGATGTAGCTGTGCAGTTCGGCATCGAACTTCTCCGGCGAGAATTTTGGCATGTTCTTGTGCTGTTTGCCTGGCTGCTGGGCGCTGGCTGTGAGCGTCATGACCAGCATGAGCAGCAGTGTGCATGTTAGTTTCTTCATAGTCGTTGCGTTTTTTCTGTTAGTCGTTCATGAGGCAGGCATAGATGTCGGTGTTGTCTACCATGGCATATTCGGTAGCTTCGTCGAAGTAGGTGTCGGTAGCCTCGCTGGCGTTGGCCATCTGGGCTGCATTGTCTTCGGCATCGCTGCTGCTGAAGTAGATGCTGATGCTGATGATGCCAATCAGCAGGCATGCAGCCACATAGAGCAGCGGGCGCAACCGTTGCATGAGCGGAATCTGCCTGGCCTTGGGCATGCAGTTTTCTTCCTGCGGCAGCTGTTTCATCAGCTCCGTGGCAAACTGGTCGAAGTAGCCTTCGGGCACGCGGAAGGGGTTCTTCGTTCCCATTTGTTGTCTGATGTATTGTTCTTCGTTCGTCATGTTATGGTTCTCCTTTTGTATGATTCGACGTTTGACGGTGCATAAAGTTTAATCGTGGCGGTGGAAAAAATCACTTATTTTTTTCACTGCAATGTGGTAGGAGGCTTTGAGTGCTCCTTCCGATGTGCCTGTAATCTGGCTTATCTCGCTGTATTTCTTTTCGTCGTAGTAGCGCAGGGTGAACACCGTGCGCTGCACTTCGGGCAGCTGTGCAATGGCTTCTTGCAGCTGGGCTTCGGTCTCGTCGCCGTCGAAGTACTCGTCGGCCATGAGCTGGTTGGCCACGCCCGTGTCGGCATCGTCGGTGCTCACGGTGCTGATGTTTTTCTGCCGGCGCATGAAGTCGAGGCTTTCGTTGATGGCAATTCGCGACAGCCATGTGATGAGTTTCGAGTCGCCGTGAAACTGTGTCAGTGCGTTCCATGCTTTCAGGAAAGTGTTTTGCAGCACGTCGTTGGCATCGTCGTGGTTCAGCACAATGCGTCTTATCTGCCAGTACAGCTGTTCGCTGTATTGGCGCGCCATCAGTTCAAAGCCCCTGCGCAGGGTCTTTGGGTTGCTGAGCATTGTCTTCAGTTGCTGGTCATCCATGGTGGGGCATTGCTGTTGAAATGCGAAATGAGAAACGAGGATGCTGTTTTGTGCCGCGTTCCTCATTTCTCATTTCTCAATCCTCAGTATCTTCGGGCTTATCGTATGGTGATTTTCCTCACTACCTTGCCTACTTTCAGAATGTAGCAGCCTTTAGGAATGTTCAAATCCACTCGCTGGGCCATACTTTCAATCTTCACGCTCGCCACGTGGCGGCCTGTAATCGATACCACTTCGAGCACCATTCCGCTGGCGCCCTGCACGCTGACGCTGTTTCCATCGGTATTGATGGTGATGGTGCGCTCGTTCTCCACCTGCTCGGCCACACCCATGCCCATCTCCATCATCATGGGAGCAGCCTGCATGGGGGCGGCAGTCAGAACGAGTGCCATTGTGGAAATCAGAAGTATTTTTTTATGCATAAGCGTAATCGTTTAGTGAAATATTTCTGCAAAAATAAGCATATTATTTCAAACCACCAAATTTTACGGCAAAAATCTTACTCTTTCACGGGTATTTTGTCTATGCGCTTCTGGTGGCGGCCCCCTTCGAACTCGGTCTGGAAGAATTCGTCCATGATTTTGCGGGCCATGTCTTCGCTGATGAATCGGCCTGGCATCACCAGCACGTTGGCGTTGTTGTGCTGCCTGATGAGGTGGGCAATCTCGGGAATCCAGCACAGACCGGCGCGTATGCTCTGGTGCTTGTTCAGCGTCATGTTGATGCCTTCGCCGCTGCCGCAGATGGCAATGCCGGGAAACACTTCGCCCTGCTCTATGCCGCGAGCCAGTGCGTGGCCAAAGTCGCTGTAGTCGCAGGAGTCTTCGGAGTAGGTGCCATAGTCTTTATACTCGTATCCTTTTTCTTCCAGATACTTCTTCACAAATTGTTTCAGGGCATAGCCGGCGTGGTCGCTGGCCAGTCCTATGGTCTTTGTTTCCATAGTCGTCTTAATATTTATAATATGGTGCAAAGGTATGTATTATTTTCCAAACAGCCAACGATTGGGTTGCTTTTCAGCATTTCTTTTTATATTTTATAATCTTTTTCGCACTTTTTTCCTTCTCCGTTTCGTTTCGTACAGGGCCTCAGTGTCCTGCTTTCTTACCCAGAAAGGCGCTGGGCGTGATGCCCGTTTTGTTCTTGAACAGACGCGTGAAGTGGTGTGGAAACTCAAAGCCTAGCAGGCGCGAAGTCTCGCTGATGTTGTGGCCCTGCATGAGCAGGCTCTTTGCCAGGTTGACCACGTAGGTGTGGATGTAGCCAATGGCTGTGGTGCCGGTGGCTTTCTGAAACAGGTTGCCGAAGTAGTGGGGCGAGTAGGCCATCTCGCTGGCACAGTAGGCCACCGTGGGCAAGCCCAGCAGGTTCTGCTTGCCGTCCAGGAAATATTGCTCCAGCAGTGCGTGGAAGCGCTTTAGAATGTCGGTCGTGTCGTTGTTCTCCTGCGACAGCTGCCGCTGGTAGATGCGCTTGCAGTATTCCAGCAGCAGCCGCAAATAGCCCAGCAGCACGTCGCGCAGTACGGGTGTGTCGGCATGGGCTGCCAGTTCTTGGCGCATCATCTTCAGCAGTTGGGTGATGTGCAGCCACTCCTCGGGCTCCATTCGCAGCGACTCGGTGTAGAAGTAGGAGAAGAAAGGATAGTTGCGCATTTGCTTTTCCAGGTCGGTGCCGGCGATCAGCTCGGTCGACCACAGCAGGGCCCATCCGCTCAGGCTCAGCTCTTCGCCGTTGTCCTCGGCACCGCCCAGCTGTCCTGGTGCCACGGCAATGATCGAGGCGTCGCTTGCTTCGATCGATTGTGTGCCGTAGCTCAGGTTCTTGGGAAACTGACGCTGAATGAACAGCCCGTAGACGCCATAGTTGTTCAGACTGCTGCGCACGGGCGACACTTCGTCATAGCTGATGATGCTCAGCTGCGGATGCAACTGGGCTGCTCCCACGTGTTGGGCATAGACGTTGGGATTGTCTACCTTCAGAATTTTCTTCATTCACCTCAAATTTATACGTGCAAATATAGCAAGAAACGAAGAAAAATTACTACATTTGCCCAATGTTTTGAGAAATATTAAGCTATGACCGAACGGCAACGTGCTTATATCGCCATCGACCTGAAGTCGTTCTACGCTTCGGTGGAGTGTGTGGACAGGGGGCTCGACCCTCTGACCACCAACCTGGTGGTGGCCGATGTGAGCCGCACCGAGAAGACCATCTGCCTGGCTGTGTCGCCGTCGCTCAAGCAGTGGGGCATTGCCGGCAGGGCCCGCCTTTTCGAGGTGGTGCAGCGCGTGCGCGAAGTGAATAACGAACGGCGGCGGGCGGCCGGATGGAAAATGTCGGGCAAGACGGTCAACGACCTGGAACTGAAGGCCCGGCCCGACCTGGAACTGGACTACATTGCCGCCACGCCGCGCATGGCTCACTATATGGAGGTGAGCTCGCAGGTCTACAAAACCTATCTGAAGTATGTTGCCCCAGAAGACATCCACGTCTACAGCATCGACGAGGTGTTCATGGACGTGACGGCCTATCTGGGCAGCTACAAGCTGTCGGCCCACGAACTGGCCATGAGGATGATTCGTGATGTGCTGAGCCAAACGGGCATCACGGCCACGGCGGGCATTGGCACAAACATGTATCTGGCCAAGGTGGCCATGGACATCATGGCGAAGAAGTCGCCCGCCGACAAGGATGGCGTGCGCATTGCCGAACTGAACGAAATGACTTACCGGCAGCAGCTGTGGGACTACAGGCCCATCACCAAGTTCTGGCGCGTGGGCCGTGGCATTGCCGAGAAACTGGCACTCTACGGCATCGACACCATGGGGCGGCTGGCTCGCATGTCGTTGCAAAACGAAGGCATGCTCTACAAGCTTTTCGGCGTCAATGCCGAACTGCTCATCGACCATGCCTGGGGGTGGGAACCCTGCACGATGGAGGCCGTGAAAGCCTATCGGCCTGAGACCAACTCGTTCAGCCAGGGACAGGTGCTGCAGTCGCCCTACGACTGGAAGAAGGCGCGGGTCGTGGCACAGGAAATGGCCGAGCAGGCAGCACTCGACCTGGTGGCACGCCGACTGGTGACCGACCAGGTGGTGCTCACCGTGGGCTATGATGCCGAGAGCCTTTCCAACCCCGAGGCACGCAATCGCTACGATGGCGAGCTGAGCACCAACTACTACGGAAAACTGGTGCCCAAGCACGCCCATGGCAGTGCCAGTCTGCGGCAGCCCACGTCTTCGTCGAGGCTCATCACCGAGGCCGTCATGGAACTGTTCGACCGCATCGTGAACAAGCACCTGCTGGTGCGCCGGTTCAATCTCACGGTGTGCCATGTGGTCGATGAGGCGTCGGTCGGCAGCAATTCCACTCCCCAGCAACTCGATCTGTTCGTCGACTATGAGGCACTGGCCAGACAGCGGCAGCAGGAGCAGGCCGCGCTCAGCAAGGAACGCCGCATACAGGAAGCTCAGCTGGCCATCAAACGGCGGTTTGGAAAGAATGCCATCCTGAAAGGGCTGAACTTTGAGGATGGCGCAACGGCAAAAGAACGAAACGAGCAGATAGGAGGGCACAAGGCATGAACGATTACGACGACATCATCAACCTGCCTCATTATGAGCCTCGGCACCACAGCCGCATGCCTATGTGGAACCGTGCGGCCCAGTTTGCGCCCTTTGCCGCCCTGACGGGCTATGAGGCTGTGATTCAAGAAACGGGGCGGCTCACCGATGAATGGGTGGCACCGGGAGAATATGGCAACGACGAACTGAACCGCAAGATGGCGCTGCTGCTCGACCGGTTGCCCGAGCGCCCAAGGGTGGTCATTGAGTATTTTCAGCCCGACGCGCGCAAGGAGGGCGGTGCCTACAAGACGTGTACTGGCCGTGTGAGGCTTGTCGACGAGAATGAGCGTTTTCTAGAGTTGCAGGGCGGACAGAAAATTCCCATCGACTTCATTTCCAGCATGGTAATCATGGAAAAATAGTGCTGCCAAAAAGCATGGGGAGCATCGCTGCGGCCCATGCTTTTACCTATAGGTGTTGACTACAATTATCTTTATTAATAACTAATTAGTCTAATAAAACAGGCGGCCTTGCTTTTGCGGCTTGGCAGTCTGGCCCTTGTTGCCGTGGGGGCGCAGGTCGTCGATGCTGGCGGGCTTGGTCAGCACGCCCGTACCGTCCATCCAGCGGCGCGACTCGGCACTGGCCTCGTAAATTTGAATGTGCTTCACCGTGAGGGGCAGGGCAGGGTAGACCTGTACCAGACGGATGGTCTCGGCAGACTGGCCGTAAATCCAGAAACACTGGTCCATGGGGAAGTGCTCCAGCCGTTGCAGCAGGTAGCGGTCGCCCGTGTCGGCATCGATGATGGCCGAGCCGGTGGTGAAGCGGAAGAAGAACCAGTCCTGAGAGGCAGGCACCTTCCAGTCGTAGCACAGGTAGGTGGCGTCTTTGCAGCGGTAGAGCGTATAGCAGCCATGCATGAAGTCGCCGTTTTCGCATTGCAGATAGCGCATGCGCTGGCCTTCGGGGGCCGTCTGAATGTGAGAGAAGGCTGCAAACGAGCGGTCGTCGTGCAGGTCGTAGTTGGGCCAGGCTGGCCGTTCCAGCGTGGGCTGTTTGTTCTCAGGGCGAAGGTCGTAGGCAGAGCCGCTGGCGTTCTTCGCGGTGTGGCAGCCGGCAAGCATTGCTGCGGCCGCCATGATATGAATGAATAGAAAATGTCTTGCGTTCATGGAGTCTTCTCGTCTTTCTCCGAGGGCTACTTATCGTTTTTGCGTCAGCAGGACTGAGCAGCACCCAGCGCATCCAGCTGCAAGGCGTCTTGATGGCAGGATGCACCAACACCCTGACGCCTTTGGGCAAATCGTTCAGTTCCATCTGTTTGCCTTGCCTGATGAGCAGCAGCAGGGAGCCAAGCGAAAAGAGGTAGCGCGTCCATGCCATGATGACACCTATTATATATATAAGAATCAGTGCCGGCATCACATGGTTGTGCTGCGAGGGCTGTTGGGCTGTCGTATCGGGTTGGATGTAGGAAACCGCCATGGTGGGATTGATGGCCATGATTTGCTGTTCCAGTATTTCGCGTCCTTCAATGACCACGTTGCTCTCTTGCGTTTCCATCTGGCACAGTGGCAGCACCATTGCAGCCACAAGAATCATGAGCAGCACCATTCGGTTCACTGCGTGCATTGTCTCGCGTTTCATGAACAGTCCGAAGAGCGAATAGAGCAGCGTGAGCACCACAGCCCAGCGGAGGATGTAAATTAGGAATGTTGCCATATTTCAGATTTCTCTTTCTACAGTCTCACTCAACAATCAATTTTTTTCTGTTGCTTTTTTCTTCAGTTCGGCCAGAAAGTCGAGCAGTTCCTGTTCGCTCACTCTTTCGTCTTGCACCAGCGACGACACCAGTTTGATGTAGGAGTGCTTGAAGTAGCGGTCAACAAAACCGCCCAGTTTTGTTCGTCCGTAATCTTCTTGTTTCACCAGTGGGAAATAAATGTAGCCACGTCCTTGTGGTCGGTGTCCCACATACTCCTTGCGTTCCAGCGACTGCACCATGGTGGCAATGGTGTTCACGTGTGGTTGTGGTTCGGGATACAGTGCCACAATCTCCTTGGGTGTGCATTCGCCCAGTTGCCACATCAGTTCCAGCACTTCTTCCTCTTTTGCGGTTAGCTTTTGCATAGTCTTTCTACGAATGTTTTTTTAGTTTGATGCTGCAAAGATAAATATATAAAAGGCAAGTTCCAAGCATCGGACTTGCCTTTTAAATTATTTTTTTAGTTGAAAGGTTTGTGTAACTGTTTCGATTGGAATGTGCTGCGCTCTATTTTTCTGCCAACATCTTTCTGAAGTGTTCCTTCTGTTCTTCGTCCATGCGTGCGTGGTCTATGCCGCTCATCAGTCGTCGCATCAGCCACTTGTAGCGGTTGGTGTCGTGTTTTTTATAATAGAAGAGCAGGTCTTTCAGCCGCTGGGTGTAGTTGGTCAGCAGTCGTTCGGCCACAATCCAGTGGTCGGGACAGAACTGTTCCAGCAAATACTCCAGCTGGTAGCGTTCTTCCACGTTGCGTCGCATCACGGCCATGTTGTCATACTTCGTGGGCGAATAGCGCAGGGTGAGCCCTTCGTTGTAGAGGTTCTTCTGCCATGGAGCATTCACCTTTTCGCTGTTGAACGTAGAGAAGTAGACGGGGCGGTGGGTGTGGCTGATAATCAGGTCTACGAACTCACGTTCCTGCCGGTCGTAGTCATCTTCTGATTGAGGCTGTTCATACTGATAGAGCGTTGGGTCGATGCCCAGACGGGTGAGCAGTTTGTTGCGATAGTCGGGAATGGCGAGGAAGGGCAGGCACACCACGAGCTTGTCCTGGTGCACACCTTTGCCGTATTGCAGCAGAATCTTCGGAATGAGGCAGGCGTCGCCGTTGCCGAAGTAGATGCCGCCCTCGTCCATGCCCTGCAGTTCGTTGTAGTTGTATTGCAGCACGCCGGGCGAGTAGAGGCCGCTTTCGTAGTAGCGTTTGGCAAGTTCGCTGAGGCGCACCTCGTCGAAGCGCATCATCAGGTAGCTGGTCATCATGTCGTAGTCGAAGAAGCCCATCTTTCCGGGCAGTCGCTTCAGTGCCTCTTCGGCATAGTCAAAATGCTCCTGCATGCCGCCACCTTGTTTATACCGGCACACGTAGTAGGTGTAGTCGTTGGGGATGGCTTTTTCCATTTCGTCGACAATCTGCGCTGTGTGGGCATAGCCGTCGCGTGTGTAAAACGTTTCGTAGAACGCTGCCTGATAATAGTTGCGCCAGGCATTGCCGTCCTGTGGTCGTTTCTTCACCTCCTGCTGCCACAGCTGTGCCTGCTGGGCGTAGTAGGCCGAGTCGTGTTCGGCAATGATGATACTTTCAATCTGCTCCTGTGCCTTGGCTGTCATGACAGCGATGAGGCTGGCCAATAAAAACATGGTTCTTTTCATAATTGTTTGGAATGTTTGGGTAAACAAAAAAAAACTGAGTGCAAAGGTAGCACTCAGTTGGTTGTATTCGCCCAAACAATGTCTGACAAGAGTCTGACATTTTGCTGACATTAGCTGAAGTTGTTGACTGTCAGGCGATAACAGCGGCTGCGGTCTGAGGTGATGGTGAGGCCGCATTGCGCCTCGAGCACCGTCTTCAGTCGGCGAATGAGCGTGTAGAGCGTCTCCGTGGCATCGTCTTTCTTGGGCCAGAGGGCGTTGCAGATGCAGGCTTTCTGCAGGCGGTAGTCGGGAGCATGGAAGAACAGCTCCATGAGCTGCTGCTGCATGGGCGTGAACATCACCTCAGCACCATGACTGTTCAGGAAACGGCCCTCGGCTTCATGGTAGGTCAGACCGCCCAGGCGGGGAAGGCTTGGCTCAGTGCTGCCGACGGGGCGGCGGCGCAGTCCGCAGCCGGCAGCCCAGAGCAGGGCCATCGATGCCAGTGCCAGCGAAGGCCGCTGGTCGCTCAGTCGCCAGATGTCGAGCGTGGTGCAGCTGGCCTGCAGTTCCAGTTCGCCTCGCCGGGTGGAGAGCGAAAGCACCGCCACGCCGCGCAGTTCGTCCCACTTCAGATGTCGGTTGAAGGTGCGGATGGTGTCGGCCGTGATCACGTTGCGCTGCTTTTCCTGCAGCGTCAGTGCCAATGCCTGCTGCAAGTCTTGCTCCACGGCGTGCTCCGTCACTTTATAGTCGCGAATGCCTGCCACCACCGATGGCACGATGAGCATCAGGAAAACAATGAAAGGATGAGAGTGTTTCATATCGTCGTCTCTGCTTGTTAGCCGCAAAGGTAGTGATAATTTCTCAATTGCTGTCTTTTTTTCATTCTTTTTAACCAGTGTTGCCTCATCGTTTTTTGGGGCGCATCGGCAATGCGTTTCGTCGTTCCTGGCGTTTCTGTCGGCCTCCGAAGAGGTTATTTCCTGCTGCCCTTGGGCAGATTGCCCGTTCGCGTCAGTGTGAAGTCGGTGGCCGAGAACCACTTGGCATGGCAGGAATGGCCAGTGAAGTTTTTGTCGCTGGAGATGCCGTAGGCGATGGAGTCGCCTGTGACCACGATGCTGTCGATGCTGACGATGGACCATCCGTAGCCCTCTTCCTGCTGCCGTTGCTGTCGTTTGTTGTGGTGCTGGGTCGTTTCGCTGAAGACAAACTCCATGCCCATGATGTTCACGGTGGTCTTGCTCACCGTCTTGGTCTCGGTGGAATCGCCAGTCTGCAGTTCGGTCTTCTTCTGCTGAAGCATGCCAGCGAGCTCGCCGCCCCTGTTGCCATAGGCCGGTATGGACTTCACATGCTTTGCGTCGCCCACGGCATAGACACACGGGCCGGGCCCTTCGGCACGGGCGATGCAGGAGAGCCGGTAGACGCCGGGCTCCACCTTCTCCTTGCGCTCCACCTGGAACAGCTGCTCGCAGGCATCATTGTAGGTGTCCAGGTAGCGCACGCTGCGGTTGCCGTCGTAGTACTGGCCGCTGTAGGTGTAGTGGTCGCAGTTTTCGGCCAGGAGCAGGTTCCAACCGCCCTTGCGCAGGAAGTCGGCATCTTCGCGGCTCATGTCCACCCCCTGATAGCTGCTGGTGTTGTGCTCATGATATTCCTGTGCACTGTGTTCCTCATTGTATTGCGCCATGATGATGCCACTCGGCACAATGCAGCACAGGGCCACAATCCACAGCAGCGTCCACACGATGCGCTGGGCCGTGCCCATGGGCCCTGTCTTGCCGGCCAGCGACAGCACCATGTGGGTGATGGCATAGATGGGGATGAGCAGCAGCATGAAGAGCGAGAGGGCAAAGAGAATGAGCACCAGCGGGTTGCTTTGGTACAGCTCGGCCAGTCCCATGCTCTCCAGACTGAATGGCATGTGGCTCGACACGGGGAAGGCCAGTGCCGACACCAGCACCACGAGTGAGAACAGGAAGCCGATGCCCAGCATAACGCCCACGATGACGGCAATGCCCACGAAGAAGCCAAACAGCACCTTGAGCAGCAGCGAGAACAGGCTGCGCAGCAGGCTGGGACGCTGGGTGGCGGGCTCGTTCTTGTCCACCACCACGTCGGCCAGGTTCTGCGGCGTCACCTGTTTGCCCTCCATCTGCAGCAGCTGTTCGGGCGTCTTGGCTTCGGGCAGCACGATGGCCAGCACGATATAGGCCAGCAGGCCCACACCGTAGAAGCAGCAGAGCAGCACCGTGAGCAGTCGCCAGATGACGGGGTCGGTGCCGGTATAGGTGGCCAGGCCCGAGAGCACGCCGGCCAGCATCTTGTCTTTGGGGTTGCGAAACAGCTTCTTGCCAGCCGTGCGCTCGCGCACATTGTTATAGATGTCCTGGGCCGCCGAGTGGGCCGAGTTGTGGCTGTGGTCTGCCTGCTGCTGGCCGTCGGTGCCGGCGTCGTTGCTGTCGGTCAGTTCTTCGGGTTGCCCGATGCGGGTGATCACGTCCTTCACGTGGTCGATGTTGATGGCCTCGTTGCCCTGCTGTTTCAGTTCGTCGAACAGTTCGGCAATGCGGGCCTCGATGTCGTCTACTATTTCTTCGCCTCCATCTTGCTTGTCGAACGATGAGTGCAGCGAGTCGATGTAGTGCTGGAGCATGTCGCAGGCGTCCTCGTCGATCTGGAAGAGGCGTCCGCAAAGGTTGATGGTGATGTTCTTTTTCATTTTGGGTGTGGGGGTTAAAGGTGAAATTCAGGGTGAAGGTTTTTCAGATAGTTCACTGTGGTGGCAAGCTCGCCCCAGGCGGCGTCGAGACCTTCGAGAAACTTTTGGCCTTCCGGGCTCAGCGCGTAGTACTTGCGCGGTGGGCCTTGTGTCGATTCCTGCCATTCATACTTGAGCAGTCCGTCGTTCTTCAGTCGGGTGAGCAGAGGGTAGAGCGTGCCCTCGACCACAAGCAGTTCGGCTGTCTTGAGCTGCTGGATGATGTCGCTGGCGTAGGAGGGGCGGTGCTTCAGCAGGAGCAGCACGCAATACTCCAACATGCCCTTGCGCATCTGCGATTTGGCGTTTTCAATGTTCATCTTTTCGCGGTTGGTTGGTTATTGACGCCGCAAAGATAGGCAAAATATTAGTACCTTGCAATACATAGTACTATAATTCTTTCGTAATTTAGCATTCTTTAATAGTTGGGAAGATGGCTTTTGTCAAAATAATTCATGAAAAAAAGGGTTCTCCCCACGGGGCATTCTGGAGCGAAAGCAGAGCCGTTCGGGGGGTGCGGATGTGGCGTTTGGGTGGTGCAGGGCTGCCGAAGTGCTGCAACGGAGCCCCCGTTGTGAGCAAATGGGCCCCCCGTTGTGGGCGAATGGGCTCCCCGTTGTGGGCGAATAGGGCCCCCGTTGCAGGCCAATAGGGGCCCCGTTGCAGGCGTGCCGCTATGCTGTTTTTGCAAACGGTTGATTGTCAGCTGGTTGCAAAATGCTCATATCTTGAAAATTCAGAGGCAGAGACGGGCTCGGTTACTTTTGAGCGAATCTCAGAGGGGCTGTTGTCTTGATTTTTCATAAAAGACTATTCGCCTGGGGGCTGCAGCGCAAATTCGGCAAAATTGGTAAATTTTCAGGCTGTTTGTGTGATGCTGGAATACAAATATATTTGTAATTTTGCAGCCATAATCAAAACAAACATGTTATGAAGACAAAATCGGTAGTTTTTTCGGTCATCCTCGCAGCATGGGCAGTGATGGCCTGCACCACCAGCAAGGACAACAACCATCAAACAGAAAAGGACAATATGAACACAACACTGAAATTGACTCAAGAGTGGGACAAGACGTTTCCCAAGAGCGAGAAGGTAAGTCACAGGAAGGTCACCTTCCGTAATCGCTACGGCATTGAGCTGGCCGCCGATATGTACACCCCCCTCACGGCTCACGAGGGTGAGCGGTTGGCTGCACTGGCCGTGACAGGCCCCTTTGGCGCTGTGAAGGAGCAGTCGAGTGGTCTTTATGCACAGCACATGGCCGAGCGTGGCTTCCTGACCATTGCCTTCGACCCTTCGTTCACGGGCGAGAGTGGCGGC
>CACXUV010000050.1 GCA_902770845.1 uncultured Prevotellaceae bacterium | reverse complement strand
AAAAGCCTGTACCATATCATCAAGCCTGAGATAGACTTCCCTGTAGGCACCAGCGAGTATGACCCTCGTGTCTATGAGCGTGCCGCTCAGAACTTCCAGAAGTTTCAGGATCGGGGCTGGCTGGTGCAGGACGACTGCGAACATTACTATATTTACGCCCAAACCATGAACGGCAAGACCCAGTATGGACTTGTGGTGGGCGCGCTGGTGGACGACTACATGCAGGGCCGCATCAAGAAACATGAACTGACGCGCCGTGACAAGGAGGAAGACCGCATGAAACATGTTCGCGTGAACAATGCCAACATTGAGCCGGTGTTCTTTGCTTATCCTGATAATAAGGTGCTCGACGAACTGATCATGCGCTATGCCAAAACACAGCCCGAGTATGACTTCGTGGCACCCATTGACGGCTTTCGCCATCAGTTCTGGGTGGTGAGCGATGAGCACGACATGCAGACTATCACTGAAGAGTTTGGCAAGATGCCCTCGCTCTATATTGCCGACGGCCATCACCGCTCGGCAGCAGCTGCACTGGTGGGTGCTGAGAAGCAACGGCAGAACCCCAACCACACAGGTAAGGAAGAATACAACTACTTCATGGCTGTGTGCTTCCAGGCCTCGCAGCTCACCATCCTGGACTATAACCGCGTGGTGAAAGACCTGAACGGACTCACCAGCGAACAGTTCCTCGACGCACTTCGCAAGAATTTCGAAGTTTCCGACAAAGGCACCGACATCTACAAGCCGCAGCAACTGCACGAGTTTTCGCTCTATCTGGATGAACACTGGTACAGCCTGAAAGCCAAAGAGGGCACCTACGACAACAACGACCCTATTGGTGTGCTCGACGTTGACATCAGCAGCCGACTGATTCTCGACGAAATCTTGAACATTGGCGACCTGCGCTCCTCACAGCGCATCGACTTTGTGGGCGGTCTGCGCGGATTGGGCGAGCTGAAACGGCGCGTGGACAGCGGCGAAATGCGCATGGCCTTGGCTCTCTATCCCGTGTCGATGCAGCAGATCATGGACATTGCCGACAGTGGAAAGATCATGCCTCCCAAAGCCACATGGTTCGAGCCCAAACTGCGCTCCGGACTCGTAATCCACAAACTGGTATGACCGACGAATATACAACTATCAAGGGCACAGGCGAGGGCTTCTACTCAGAGAAACGCAGCAAGTTCCTGGCCTTTGCCCATCATGTGGAAACTGTTGATGAGATCAAGACGCTGCTCGACCAGTACAGAAAGAAATACTACGACGCACGCCACGTGTGCTATGCCTACATGCTGGGGCCGGGTAGGGTGGAGTTTCGCGCCAACGACGACGGTGAACCGTCGAGCACGGCTGGAAAGCCCATTCTGGGACAGATCAATTCGGCCGAACTCACCGACGTGCTCATCGTGGTGGTGCGCTATTATGGCGGCGTGAACCTGGGCACCAGCGGACTCATCGTGGCCTATCGCGAGGCAGCCGCCGATGCACTGGCTCATGCAGAAACCGAGGTGAGGCAGGTGGAAGAAGTGGTGGAATATGATTTTCCCTATGTGATGATGAACGATGTGATGCGCATTGTGAAAGACATGCAGCCTCGAATCGTGAGTCAGACCTATGACAACACCTGTCAGATTCGGCTGGCCATACGCAAGAGTGAAGCTGAAACGCTGCGTCAGCGACTCAGTAAACTGAGCTTCGACTGAACACGTAAGTTCTTTACACATATTTAATTATGTAAAAAACATAAAACGAACACATTAACTAACATACAAAAGAAACATGAAACTGAAAATTGCTGTTCTCCCCGGCGACGGTATCGGGCCGGAGATCATGACGCAAGGCGTGGCTGTGATGAAAGCCATTGCTAAGAAGTTCAACCACGAGTTCACCTTTGAAGAGGCACTTGTGGGGGCACATGCCATCGACGTGACGGGCGACCCTTATCCCGAGCAGACCCATGAGGTGTGCATGCAAGCCGATGCTGTGCTGTTTGCAGCTGTGGGCGATTTGAAATATGACAACGATCCCACAGCCAAGGTGCGCCCCGAAACGGGACTGCTGGCCATGCGCAAGAAACTGGGACTGTTTGCCAACGTGCGCCCTGTGGCCACCTTCGATTGTCTGCTACACAAATCGCCGCTGAAGGACGAACTGCTGAAAGGGGCCGACTTCGTGGTGCTGCGCGAGCTCACGGGCGGCATGTACTTTGGCGAAAAGTATCAGGACAACGACCGGGCCTACGACACCGACATCTACACGCGTCCTGAAATTGAGCGCATCCTGAAAGTAGCCTTTGAGATGGCGCGCAAACGTCGAAAGCATCTCACGGTGGTCGACAAGGCCAACGTGCTGGCTAGTTCGCGCCTATGGCGTCAGATTGCCAAGGAGATGGAACCGCAGTATCCCGACGTTCAGACCGACTACATGTTCATCGACAATGCTTCGATGCGTGTGCTCACCGAGCCCCGCTTCTTCGACGTGATTGTGACAGAGAATACCTTTGGCGACATTCTGACCGACGAGACTTCCTGCATCACCGGCTCCATGGGACTGCAACCCTCGTCGAGCCTGGGCGAACACACGCCGCTGTTTGAACCGGTGCATGGTTCTTGGCCTCAAGCCGCTGGACAGAACTTGGCAAACCCCCTGGCACAAATTCTCTCGGCTGCCATGTTGCTGGAGCACTTCGGGCTCAATGCCGAAGGCGCCCTTGTGCGACAGGCTGTCGATGCCTCACTGGCTGCCAACGTGCGTACACCTGAGATTCAGGTGGAAGGCGCTCCCAAATATGGCACCAAGGAAGTAGGCACATGGATTGTGAACTACATTGAAGAGAAGTGAGGTCTTTGTGAGGTGAGTGGTGACCTTTCGTTAATAAACAAGATAAAGGAGCATGAAATATATAAGGACACTTCAACAAAACAGTCGGTTTGTGTTGGCTATCACGCTGTTAGCGTGCGTAGTCCCATCCTGCGGTTCAAATCAACCCTCACCTCACTCCTCTCATTTTTCACCTTTTACCTCACAACTCACACCTCAGAAAGATACCCCTCTGAAAGACTCTCTGGCTCGTTTGAATGATAGCATCCGGTTGTTTCCACGCAACACAGACTTCCGACTGAAGAAGGCGGCACTGAACATAGAACTGTTTCAGTGGGACTATGCCATCGAGGAATATGGCCGTGTGCTGCAGCTTGACCCCAATAACCTGGCAGCACTTTATTTCCGTGCCTATGCCCACACCCATGAACGTCACTATGACCAGGCCCGCAACGATTATGAGGCATTTCTGGCCATCATGCCACGCCACTTCGAGGCCCAGTTGGGGCTGGCCATGCTGAAACGAAAGATGCACCGAAGCATGGATGCAATGGAAGACCTGAACAAGCTGGTTCAGATGTTTCCAGACTCGGCCATGGCCTATGCTGCACGTGCTGGCTACGAAGTGGAGCTGAAACAGTACGACGTGGCCCTGTTCGACTGGGAAGAGGCCATCAAGCGTAATCCTGAGAACATGGAGTTTCTGGTGTCGAAGGTCGATGTGCTCATTGAACTGAAACGCTATGCCGAAGCATGGCAGCTAATAGAAGAGGCCATGAAGAAAGGCGTGCCTCGAGCAGCACTGAAGCCTTGGATTGATAAATGTAAGTGAAATAAGCGTTTAGAGTATGGAAGAGGCATGGAGAACATGCTCAGCCAAAGAGCGCTCTCAGTGCCTCTTCCACTTTTTTGACAGGGTGCAGCTCAATGCTGAATTTCTTGGAGTTGATGCCCTGCAGGTTGTTGCGTGGAATGATCATGTGAGCGAAGCCCAGCTTCTCAGCTTCAGCAATGCGCTGCTCAATGCGGTTCACAGGACGTACTTCGCCACTGAGTCCCACTTCACCAGCCATACACCAACCCGACTCTATCGGTGTGTCAACATTACTTGACAGCACGGCTGCAATGACACTTAGGTCCATAGCCAGATCGGTGACGCGCAGTCCACCGGCAATGTTCAGAAACACGTCTTTCTGTATCAGTTTGAAGCCCACGCGCTTCTCAAGCACAGCCAGCAGCATGTTCAGTCGACGCTGGTCGAAGCCGGTGGCCTGTCGTTGTGGCGTGCCATAGGCTGCAGTAGACACCAGTGCCTGTGTCTCGACCAGGAAGGGACGCACTCCTTCGATGGCACTGCTGATGGCAATGCCCGAAAGGCCGTCGTGGTCTTGATTGAGCAGCAGTTCCGAGGGGTTCGACACCTGGCGCAGTCCGTCTTGCTGCATCTCGTAGATGCCCAGCTCTGACGTGCTGCCAAAGCGGTTCTTGATACTTCGCAGGATGCGATACATGTAGTGCTGGTCGCCTTCGAACTGAATGACTGTGTCGACGATGTGTTCCAGAATCTTGGGACCGGCCAGTGTACCTTCCTTGGTGATGTGGCCAATCAGAATCACTGGCACGCCACTGGTCTTGGCAAAGCGCAGCAGTGAAGCGGCACACTCGCGCACCTGAGTGATAGAGCCTGCGCTCGAGTCTACCTCTTCGGTTGCAATGGTCTGTATGGAGTCAATGATTATCAGTTCTGGCTGTTCGTCACGAATGTGCTCATAGATGTTTTCAAGCGAGTTCTCACACAAAATCATGAAATTGTCGTTATCCTCATGGGCAATGCGTTCGGCACGCATCTTCAGTTGATGGGCACTCTCCTCACCGCTCACATAAAGAATGCGCTTCTGTGGCAAACGCAACATCGTTTGCAGTGATAATGTAGACTTGCCGATGCCTGGTTCGCCGCCCAGCAAGACGAGAGAACCGGGCACCAGTCCGCCACCCAGCACACGGTTCAGTTCAGCATCACAGGTGTCGATGCGCGGGTCGTCTTTGCTCGAAATGTCTCGCAGTCGAAGCACACGATTCTTGCGCAGTTCGTGACCGGCCTTGGCTGCTGCCGTCGTTGCCGTCTGTCTGGCCTGGTCTGAGGCCACTCTTATTTCCTTGAATGTGTTCCATTGTCCGCATGCAGGACACTTGCCGATCCATTTGGCCGACTCCTGTCCGCAGTTGGAACATACATAAGCTGTCTTATCTTTTGCCATGATGATGATATTGTTGGGTTGCAAAGTTACGTAAAAGAATTTAATTTCACTCATAAGTTTGGCTCTTCTTCTGTTTTTTTATACCTTTGCAGCCAAATTTAGATTCATGGCAAAGAAGAAACTTCAACACAGATACTTAGAAGGATTCGGTTTCATCGTTATTTTGCTGGCATTGGTCAGATGGGGATTCCCTGAGGTTGCAAACAGTCAACAACTGCCTGTAGCTGTGGGCCATGTGGAGCCTGTGACGGTGGACGATGCCTCGCAATCACCCTTCACAAAGAGCAACGAACAGCAAGTGCACCCCATCTTCTCTGTGCCCAACTATAAAGAAGCTTTTCCCGACACCAACGATTTGCAGCTTACAGCTGCCCAACGGTGGGGTGTGCTCCCTGTGAAGAATCGGCAGGATGCAGAAAATCGTCGAAATGAACTGGTCTATATAGGTGCTTCGCCTTACTATCATGTCGATCCACTCAGGCAAAGCATTCCATATTTGGTGCCGCGTGCAGCCATTTTGTTGCAAGATATAGGCAGGGCTTTCTTCGACAGTTTGCAGTTGAAGGGGGTTCCGCTTCATCGTTTCAGAGTGACCAGTGTGCTTCGCACTCAAGACGACGTGACACGGTTGCGTCAGTTTAATGGTAATGCCACAGAAAACTCATGCCATCTATATGGCACCACGTTCGACATCGCCTATAATCGCTATGAGACGGTGGAAGATCCAAAGGGAGTTTTGCGCAGAAAAGTGCAGAACGACACCCTGAAGTGGGTGCTGTGCGAAGTACTGCGAGACATGCGTCGGGAACAGCGTTGCTATGTGAAATATGAGGTGAAGCAAGGATGTTTCCACATGACTGTGAGATAGTCGCTTCTTTTAATCCTCTTCTTTTGGGGGAGTACGAAGTATGATGCTGGTTGCACCGAGCGTAAACAACTGGCCATCTGTAATGATGCGCCGTTCCCTGTCACCCAAAATTTCGTCGCCAACGAAAGTGCCAGTATAGCTGGGACCGTCTTTCAACGTGTATTTCAGATTGCCTCGCTTGTCTCTGCTCACAGTGAGTGTGCAGTGCAGCAAGTCCATGCTGGGGTCAACGGTCTCAATGGGTGTATTGATGGGATTGCCCTTTTGATAGCGGCCAATCTGGTTGTCGCCCATTTTCAGTGGAATAGTCTGTTTGTAGTGAAACACATTCTCAATGACAATGATGCAGCCAAAGTCTGTTGCCTGGCCCTCCATATTAAGTGCATCCTTGTTTTCTTCTTTCTGCGTTTGCCTCAGTTTTGACACACCCATCCTTATGCCAAACTGCTTACCACATTCCGGACATTGAAACACCAATGACTGACCTGCAGAATACTTGGTCTCATCGAAAGTGATAAAATTGTCGCATTTAGGACAGCGTACGCGCTTCATGTCGTGTAAGGATGTTGAATGGATGATAAATAAAAAGGAGAAAAAGTAGAAGTCAGTCTATCTTCAGTGTCCAGGCATCCTGAAACACATCGTCTTCTAAGCGCAGGTTGCGCAATTGCTGCTGAGCCTCCGACTCAGTAGAATAGGTGCCATAGACCACGCGCACCTTGTTGCTTCCGTTCATTTCCACAATATGCGTGTTGTCATAGCCATGCTTTTCAAGTCGATAGACAAAATCTCGCGCATTGTTCATGGTGGTCTGGCTTGCCAGAACTATGACGTAATGCGGATTGGCAACCGATTGCTTCTGCACAGCAGCAGATGCGGATTGGTTGTTCTTGCTGTCTTTTGTTTCTACTTTGGACTCAGCAACAGTTTTTTGCTGCTGACTTTTAGCAGACTGCTGACTGACACTGGTCTGTGCTTCTTGTCGAGGAGTATCAGCTTTCTGACTTGCAATTTGCATGGGCATCATGGTGCTCTGAACCACATTGCTGACTTCATGGCTGTTGCTCACGGGCTTTGTCATCATAAAGAACAGAAGAATGGTTGCAGCAATAGCCACGGAGTTGCGAATCCATGACATCGGAATGACAATGGCGTCATTGTGGGTCTCAGCCTCTTCGTCTTGGGGCTCCTGCTCATCGGCAGGAAATTCAAACTCCAGGATATCAGCCTTTGTGGCGTTTTCTTCTGTTTGTGTCTCTACAGAAAGTTTGTCGGCAGCAGCTTTCTGCTTGATCAGTTGCTCTACAGTAGGCATCACAAATGTGTTCAGACCATAAAGTTCTGGCGTAAGAATACCAGCTTCGCAGGGTTCGAACTCAAGTTTTCCTTCATCGTTCATGCTGAGCACTCCGATGCCGTTCAGTTCGTACTGTCCTTTGGCTTCCAAATGCTGCCATAGCTCTCTCACTTCGCTTTCCATGCGGCGAAGTGCCTCTGGATAGCTAAGGTCGTAGGCTTCAATATAAGATTGCACCAGCAAATGATCATTCAACTGCAGTTGCGGATTGAATCCAAGTGTGCGCTGAGGAGGCAGAAAGAGGTTTTCTTCTTCACTGTAGCTTGCACAAATATAGTGGGCCATGAATCCTCCAAGGCCCGGCACAATTACACAATCGTTGTTGAGTAAAAGTATTTCAATATGTCTTTCTAATTCAATCACGATGCAAAAGTACGGCTTTTTTCCGACATGGGCAAATAAAAAGGAAGATAAAAAAGCAACAAAAGCAAAAAAACTTTTCTTTGTACGGAAAAGATTTTGTACTTTTGCATCCGATTTAATAGAATTAGCAAGACATGGAATATAAAGAGACGGCTATTAAGGGCGTTTTCATCATTGAGCCAAAGGTGTTTGAAGACGCACGTGGTTATTTTTTCGAGGCTTGGAAACAGGCAGAGTTTGAAGCCCACGTGGGGCCTGTAAAATTTGTGCAGGATAATGAGTCGAAATCGTCTTTCGGAGTTTTGCGTGGATTGCATTATCAGAAAGGCGACAAGGCGCAAGCCAAGCTCGTGCGCGTGATAAAAGGTAAGGTGTTGGATGTTGCTGTCGACATACGCAAGAGTTCTCCAACGTTTGGCCAGCATGTTATGGTGGAACTGAGTGAGGAAAACAAGCGCCAGTTCTTCATTCCACGTGGCTTTGCCCATGGCTTTCTGGTGATGAGCGACGAAGCCATCTTTACCTACAAGGTGGATAACGTCTATGCCCCTCAGGCCGATGCCGGCATCAGATGGAATGACGAGCAGTTGGGCATAAAATGGCCCATTGACCCCAGCAAGGTGCTCACCAGCGAGAAAGACCTGAAACAACCGTTGCTGTCGGAAGCCGAATTATTTGAATAAAAAGAATCTAACACTTATTGTCTTCTTAAATGTAGAAAATGAATATAGCAATTGTAGGAACAGGTTATGTGGGATTAGTTTCGGGAACATGTTTTGCCGAGACCGGTGTGAACGTGACTTGCGTGGATGTTGATGCAAAGAAAATTGAGCGTCTGCAGCAAGGCGAACTTCCCATATATGAACCTGGACTTGACCAGTTGGTTACTAAAAACGTGAAAGCTGGGCGTCTGAAGTTCACCACCGATTTGGCTTCGGTGCTCGACGAGCAAGAAATTGTGTTCTCAGCCGTGGGTACACCTCCCGATGAAGATGGAAGTGCCGACTTGAGCTATGTGTTGCAAGTGGCCAAGACCATTGGCGAACACATGACGCACTATTTGGTTGTGGTGACCAAGAGTACCGTGCCCGTGGGAACGGCCCGCAAGGTGCGCGCCACTATCGAAGCCGAACTGAATAAACGCGGCGTCGACATTCCTTTTGATGTGGCTTCTAATCCTGAGTTCCTCAAGGAAGGCAATGCCATTAAAGACTTCATGAGCCCCGACCGCGTGGTGGTGGGTGTTGAAAGCGAGAAGGCAAAGAAAACTTTGACGAAACTCTATAAGCCTTTCTTGATCAACAACTTCCGCGTGATATTCATGGACATACCCTCGGCTGAAATGACGAAATATGCAGCCAACTCTATGCTTGCCACACGCATCTCGTTTATGAACGACATCGCCAACCTGTGCGAACGAGTGGGAGCCGACGTCAATATGGTTCGTGCTGGTATTGGTGCCGACACACGTATTGGCCGCAAGTTTCTCTATGCAGGTTGTGGCTATGGTGGTTCTTGCTTTCCCAAAGACGTGAAGGCACTGATTAAAACTGCCGACCAGCATGGCTATTCAATGGAAGTGCTGAAGGCTGTGGAGCGAGTGAACGAACGCCAGAAAGGCATTCTTTTTGAAAAGTTGCAGCACGTCTTCAAGGATGAGGGACTACAAGGCAAGACTGTGGCCCTGTGGGGACTGTCGTTCAAGCCAGAGACCGACGACATGCGTGAGTCAACCGCACTGGTCATGATTGACAAACTGCTGAAAGCTGGTTGCCATGTGCGTGCCTACGATCCAATTGCCATGGACGAGTGCAAGCGGCGCTTGGGCGATTCTATCGTCTACTGTCGCGACATGTATGATGCAGTGCTTGATGCCGATGCCCTTTTGCTCATCACAGAGTGGAAGGAATTCCGCCTTCCCACATGGGGCGTTATCAAGAAAGCCATGAGGCGTCCCATCGTGATCGATGGTCGAAACATCTTCGACGTGGAGGAACTCGAAGAGAATGAATTTACATATCACTGCATAGGAAAGTGAGGCTAATGAAAATGAAAGTGCGAAATAGTGTGTTCTGGATTGTGATGGCTTGTGTGTTCATGCTTGGGTGTGAGCACAGGGGTGGCGATGCTGTTCAGTTGGTGCCAACAGAGAGCAAGCAAGCCAAAGCCATGCTCCAAGGCATTTGGGTGGATGCCGAGACCGAGGAAGTGGTCTTTCGGGCCAAGGGCGACACCCTGTATTTCCCTGACTCGATGAGTGTGCAGGCTTATTTTCAGGTGGTCAACGACTCGCTGCATTATTCTAACCAGTCTTATGCCATTGTGAAGCAGGCTGCTCATCTGTTCTGGTTCAAAAACAATTCTGGCGATGTCATTAAACTGAAGAAGAGTGACAATCCCAACGACGCACTTGATTTTCTCCATGAAGCCCCCAAGGCAATGGCCATGGTGTCGGAATTGAAGAAGACCGATTCGATTGTGTTCTATGAACGCGAGCGTTATCATTGGTATATTGCTGTGAACCCCACACGCTATAAGGTGACAAAGACATCTTATACGGCCGATGGCATTGGTGTGGAGAATGTCTATTATGACAACATCATTCACATCAGTATATATAAAGGAGCCGACAAACTGTTCTCCAGCGATTTCAAGAAACAGATGTATGCCAATCTGGTGCCAAGCGAATTCCTTTCGCAAGCCCTTTTAGGAAACATGCAGTTCGACAGTGTCGATCAGCGTGGATTCCATTTCAATGCCACGCTCTGCATTCCCGATGGGGCCACCTGCTATTTGGTGTCTACCGATATTTCCTTTGACGGTCGTCTGTCAATGAAACTAATGGAGTACTGACAAGAAAGCAATCAAGATAAAGAAAGATGAGCAATATCACCAAAATAGTATTGACGGGCGGACCTTGTGCTGGCAAGACCACAGCCTTGGTGCGCATCATTGAGCATTTTTCCGGATTGGGCTTCAAGGTGTTCACCATTCCAGAGGTTCCCACTTTATTCACCCAGGCTGGCATGGACTATCTCACACACAATAAGGGCTTTTTCTACGAGGGCGAAAAGGCAACTCTTGAAATACAGATGGCGCTGGAAGACAAGTTCAACCGAATGGCCCAGGAGTGTGAGCAGGATTGTCTCATCGTGTGCGATCGCGGAACGATGGATATTTCTGCTTATATGGCACCCGAGGTGTGGGAACAAATCACCCGTTCTGTCAGTACGTCGACACCCGAACTGCGCCAGCGATATGATGCTGTTCTGCATCTTGTTTCGGCTGCCGATGGTGCTGAGCAATTCTACACCACCAGCAACAATGCCTCGCGCAATGAAGACATGACCGAAGAGGGGCTTCGCATAGCCCGCATGCTCGATAAAAAAGTGATCAAAGCATGGACAGGGCATCCACATTTGCGGGTGATCAACAACAACGAAGACTTTGAAAACAAAATGCACCGGGTGATCAAGGAAATTTCAGCTGTGCTGGGGCTTGCTCAACCCATCGTGCAGGAACGAAAGTATATCGTGGAACTGACGGGGACTGTGCCCGAAGACTCTATTGCAAGCGAAATATTGCAGACCTACCTGAAAGGCTATCCCGATGCCGAGGAGCGTTTGCGCAAGCGCTGCTGGGACAAGAAAGTGGTGTATGTGCACACCACTCGAAAGCGTATTTCGCAGACCGAGGAAATTGTGACCGAACGGCAAATCAACAACAATCTCTACGAAATGATGATTGCTTTGGCCGATCCCGAACGCGTTTCCATCCATAAGCAGCGCAAGAGTTTCATCTGGAAAGGACAGTATTTCGAACTCGACACCTATCTGGACCAGTTGCAGGGACTGATGATTCTTGAGACCAAGGGCATTACCGATCACAAAAGCGTCAAGTTTCCCCCCTTTGTGCGTGTCATAGAAGACATTACGGGCAGTACCCGTTACTACAACTATAATTTAGCTAAAGAAGCAAAAAACAAATAATCACTTTATAATTTTTATTAGAGATGATACTTGATAAGATAGACGTACTTTTGAAAGAAGTGCAGACCCTGACTGCCAAGAATGCCGAAGAGGTGGAGCAGTTGCGACTGAAATACCTGAGCAAGAAGGGCGAAATCACGGCGTTGATGAACGACTTCCGCAATGTGGCTGCCGACGAGAAGAAAACCGTGGGCATGAAGATCAACGAACTGAAAACGTTGGCCACTGAGCGCATCAACCAGCTGCGCGAAGACTGCCAGAACCAAGAGGGTGGGGAAGAGGCTATCGACCTGACCCGTACTCCCTATCCTGTGCAGTTGGGCACCCGTCATCCGCTCACCATCGTGACCAACGAGATTATCGACATTTTTTCGCGTATGGGCTTTGTGCTGGCCGATGGACCAGAAGTGGAAGACGACCTGCACATCTTCACCAAGATGAACTTTGCAGCCGATCATCCTGCACGCGACATGCAGGACACATTCTTCGTTTCGCAGCATCCAAATGATGTAACCAAGAACATCTTGCTGCGTTCGCACACCTCGAGCGTACAGGCCCGCGTCATGGAGCAGATGCACACCGAAGACGGAAAACTCTTGGCTCCCATTCGTGTGATATGTCCCGGACGCGTTTATCGTAATGAGGCCATCACAGCCCGTGCCCATTGCTTCTTCCATCAGGTAGAAGGTCTTTATATCGACAAGAACGTGTCGTTCACCGACCTGAAGCAGGTATTGCTCTCGTTTGCGAAAGAAATGTTTGGTGCCGACACAAAGATTCGCTTGCGCCCCAGCTATTTCCCCTTTACCGAGCCCAGTGCAGAGATGGACATTTCCTGCTTCATCTGTGGTGGCGAGGGCTGTGGCTTCTGCAAGCACACTGGCTGGGTAGAGATTCTGGGATGTGGCATGGTCGACCCCAATGTGCTTGAGCAGTGCGGCATAGACAGCAACATCTACAGCGGCTATGCCTTTGGCATGGGCGTAGAACGCATAACCAATCTGAAGTATCGCGTCAGCGATCTTCGCATGTTCTCAGAAAACGACGTACAATTCCTTCGTGAGTTTGAAGCAGCCAACTAAGAATGACAGCACACAAGTCCCTTCCTCTGTTGAGGGAGGGACCCTTTGGAACCGTAACTACATGAAGGTGATGATAGCCAATTTCGCGCTATTTTTCGCCTTTTATGTTCTTACGCCTCTGCTGCCTCTCTATCTGAACGAAACGTTTGGCGCCACAAAAGATGTTATTGGCGTGGTGCTTTCTGGCTATACCATTACGGCATTGCTGGTGCGCCCTTTTAGTGGCTATGTGGTCGACTCGTTTCCCCGTTATACAGTGCTCATGGTGTGCTATGCAGCTTTTGCCATCTTCTTTGCAGGCTATTTGGCTGCCAGCACTTTGCTGCTTTTTGCCATTGTGCGCACGCTGCATGGTGGTCCCTTCGGAGCCCTCACAGTGGCCAATTCTACGATGGCCATTGATGTGCTTCCTTCTGCGCGTCGCAATGAGGGCATCGGCTATTATGGACTGAGCAACAACCTGGCCATGGCCATCGCTCCCACGATTGGCATCACCATCTATCAGCATACCCACAGTTTCCAGTTGCTCTTTTGGATTGCACTCATGGTGGCTTTCATTGGCTTGGCCACCGATGCAACGGTGAAATCAAAGAGCCCAGCCATCCCCCGCACTAAAAACTCGAAACTCAGCATCGACCGATTTTTTCTTCTTCGTGGTTGGTTATTAGGTGTCAACATGGTGTTCTTTGGCTTCTGCTTTGGTGTGCTGAGCAACTATCTGGCCATCTATGGAAAAGACGTGTTAGGGCGCACTGGCGGCACAGGAGCCTATTTCCTGCTTTGCTCCGTTGGACTTATTCTTTCACGACTGCAAGGCGGCAAGGCGTTGCGACAGGGCCGCTTGGTTCATAATGCAGCATGGGGAATGGTCATATCGCTGGTAGGCTACACTATTTTCATCGCTTTACCAACAGATGTAGGCTATTATGGTTCGGCTTTACTCATCGGACTGGGCAATGGTCACATGTGGCCGGCATTCCAGAACATGATGATTTCGCTGGCAAAACACAACGAACGAGGCACAGCCAACTCCACAATTCTTGTGTCGTGGGATGTAGGTATGGGCATGGGCATTCTGCTGGGTGGCGTCATTGCCGAACACTGGGGCTATTCTGCAGCCTTTTGGAGCGTAGCCCTCGTCAATGCTGTTGGTGTGGCACTGTTCTTTATTCGCACCCGTTTCTCTTACCTCATTCTGACGTCAAACGTCCAACATTGACATTTCTTTTGTCATACATTTGTTTTTTTACCTATATTTCGCAGCACTATAGACACTTCGCTTGAAAAGAATGCCAACACGTGCTTCCTTTCTGCCAATTCTCGGTTTGAGGAAGCCAATCTGTCTTTCTGATGAGCGAAGGTGAAGAGGGTTACGATAAATATGTCTTTTCCGTCTCACAAGTATGATACTTAGCGCTTGTAAACCATATACTTAGACATCGCAAACCATATAGTTACACCATGAAAACTACATTGTTATGAACCAGAAAGAGTATGAGAGCACCCTGACAACAAAATTAGTCCGTATCACTATTTGTAGCGAATTTTAGGTTTAAATGACTTTGCCTACTCTGAACTAACTTTGTCATTGGAAAAGTCTCAAATAAATTTGGCTTTTTTCTCCTTTTTCCGTAACTTTGCAGCAAACTTTTTTGACTGACCGATAGCATAGGCGTTTTTATAGCATCTCGCTGAGGTCAGTGATATAGAAGTCTAAAAACAGAATTAACGAATGATGAAAAAAACAATTTTGCTTTGTCTGGCCTTGTCTGGATTGATGTTCGGAGCATGCCTGCATGAAGGAAAAATAACTCCAGAAAAGGATGAAAACGCAATGGCTGACTCGCTGTCGCAACCGCTCAGCGGCGATTCCACAGTATATGGCTTGGTGTGCGACGGTTGCACAGACACGATTCTAATTTTCCTGCCACTGAGAAATATCGCCATGAACCCAGATACCTTCAACATTCTTGAAGCCATGAGACAACACAGAGTGCTGGGAACACCTGATGTGGGTGACAAGGTGGCCATTGTCAGAAACGGTAAAGACTCCATGGTGGCCGACTATGTTATCGACATGAATGATCTGGTGGCAACATGGAGCTATCAAGTGTTGCCAACACTGCACAGACGTGCCAATATGAATGGGCTGAGCAATCAGCAGGCTGTGAAACAGCTTAACGACTCGTTGCGACAGTTGCTCAGCATTCCACAGGAGTATTCTTTGCTGCTGAATGTTGACAACACGGCGCGCAGCACTGGCCACTATCGTCACAACGATGACAGTCCTGTAGAATATCCACGGCTAAAGCGCTATGGCGAATGGCAGCTTTATAACGGAAAATTGCTGCTGACACAGATTGGACTTGACACTTTGGGCAATCGCAAAAAAATTGAGACCGACACAGCAGAGTTGCTGCTGCTCGGTCCCGATACGTTGGTGCTTCGTTTTGCCGATGGCATGCAAAGCTACTATCGAAAAAAATAGACAACTGAAAGGAAAAAGGCTTCTGGCCGATTATTCATCACCATAGTCGGCCAGATTGGCTGCCTCTTCGTCTGGATCGTCTGATCCCAAGTCCATCATCGTAGAATAGTTGTCCTCCGTAATTTCGTCGTCATTGGGCTCTTCAAGTTCAATGTCGTCTTCGTCGGGCTTGTTGTAGTTGTCTTCAATCTCTACATCCTCATCGCTATCCTCGTCGTCTTCATTGCGCATTGAAGTAAACTTCATGCGGGGCTTCTCACTCTCAGGCTTCACTTTAGCGAAAATAGCTTCGACCCAAGAACCTTTTTCCACTTCGAGCACTTCGAAGCCGTCTTCCACCTTCTTTTCATACATGCCGCCCTTCTTGTGCAGTCGGTCTTTGGGCAATGTGGTGGTCGAAATGTCGAACCCACTCTCGATAATATCTTTGATGCTTTGCGAGAGCGAATCCCATCCTCCTCCAAAGTTGCGGTCAATCACTTCCAACAGCTTGGCTGCCGTGATGTGGCGAATGTTTTCATAGGTAAGGTCGGTGACGCGCATGATGGGCTTTTTCTTGATGGCCCAGGTCACTTTCTTTTCTTCGTCAATGCGCACCTGTCCCACTTTATAGCCCAGTTTTTCATATTTCGACTTCAACAGAGCAGAGTCGCTGTTGATTTCTTCAATCATGAAAGCCGATCGAATAATATCAGTGAAATGCCGCACGTTATCCTTTATCTCAGAATCTTTCTCGGCACCTTCCCACATGCGGAAGATGTCGTTCTCCTGAACATCCCAAACACTGCTCTTGGTCAGCGTTTTCAATGTTAATGCTTTCTTGTTCGTTTCTTGATTCATAGTATGCTTCTTATGTTTCTTCTTTTTGCTTTTGACTGCAAAGATACATACTTTCCATTATACTGCCAAACTTTTCGTTGTAAAATACAAAAGAGCTGTGCCGCCTTTACCGAATACGCCCTATGAGTTCTTCAGGAGTGAGCAATTGCTGTTCGCCCGTTTCCATATTCTTCAGTGTGATTTTGCCTTCGGCCATTTCGTTGTCGCCAGCCAGTGCCACAAAGGATATTTGCTTGGCGTTGGCATACGACATTTGTTTCTTCATCTTGGCAGCATCGGGATAAAGTTCGGCGCGTATGCCGGCAGCACGCACCTGAGCCACAATAGGCATGCAATAGGCAGTTTCTTTCTCACCGAAGTTGATGAAGAGAATGCGCGAAGTGGTGAGCGAGTCCTTGGGATAGAGATCGAGCGCATTCAGTACGTCGTAGATGCGATCCACCCCGAACGAGATGCCCACACCCGAAAGACCTGGCATGCCGAAGATGCCCGTCAGGTTGTCATAGCGTCCACCGCCAGAGATGCTTCCCATTGGCGTGTCAAGTGCCTTCACTTCGAAGATGGCACCTGTGTAATAGCTCAGACCACGAGCCAAAGTGAGGTCCAATTGTATTTCGTTATGAAGGGTATTGGCATTGCTGGCAGTATTATCGCAACCAGCAGAACCTAAAGCGGAAAGTATATAGCGAGTTTCTTCTACGCCCTTCAAGCCCGTCTCGCTGCCTTTCAGCACTTCGGCAATGGTCTTCAGTTTCTCATCGTTGGAGCCTTCGAGCAGGATGATAGGTTGCAATTTTTCTATTTGCTCGTCGGTGAGACCGTCGGCACGCAACTCTGCATTCACATTGTCGATGCCAATCTTGTCGAGTTTGTCAATGGCCACTGTAATGTCCACAATCTTGTCGGCTGCACCAATCACCTCGGCAATGCCTGAAAGAATCTTGCGGTTGTTGATCTTGATTGCAACGCGCACGCCAAAACGGGTGAATACGGTGTCGACAATCTGCATCAGTTCCACCTCGTTGATGAGCGAATCGCTGCCAACGACATCACCGTCGAACTGATAGAACTCACGATAGCGTCCCTTCTGCGGGCGGTCGGCACGCCACACGGGCTGCACCTGATAGCGCTTAAAGGGCAATTGCAACTCCTCACGATGCATCACCACATAGCGGGCAAATGGTACGGTCAGGTCGTAGCGCAGTCCTTTCTCGCAAATCTTCGAAGCCAGGCGCAGCGTGTTGCGCTCGCCGAGTTCCTCATCGGTAATCTTTGAAAGATAGTCGCCACTGTTCAGAATCTTGAACAGCAACTTGTCGCCTTCCTCACCATATTTGCCCATGAGCGTCTGCAGCGTTTCCTGTGCAGGTGTTTCAATCTGCTGGAAACCATACAGTTCATAGACAGAACGGATGGTGTTGAAAATATAGTTGCGCTTGGCCATCTCTACGGGGCCAAAGTCGCGTGTTCCTTTGGGTATATTCGGTTTCATTTTGAGCTTTTTCGTACAATTGTCTGTTCGCGGTCCGGGCCAATACTGATAATACAGATGGGAGTTTCAAGTTCCTTTTCCAAGAAAGAAATGTAGTCCTTGAACTCCTTGGGAAACTGGTCTTCGCTATTGAAGCGGGTCATGTCGGTCTTCCATCCAGGCAACTCCTGGTAAATAGGTTCAATGCCTTGCTCAATGTTGTAGGGGAAGTCGCGCGTCTCCACGCCATTCACTTTGTAGGCTGTGCATGCCTTGATGGTGTCAAAGCCATCAAGCACATCGCTCTTCATCATGATGAGTTGCGTAACGCCATTCACCATGATTGAATAGCGCAGCGCCACCAAGTCAATCCATCCACAGCGACGCTCACGTCCGGTCACAGCACCATACTCATGGCCCAAGTCGCGAATCTTCTTTCCCGTCTCGTCAAACAATTCAGTGGGGAAGGGGCCTGCACCCACACGAGTACAGTAGGCTTTCATGATGCCATAAACTTCACCAATCTTATTGGGGCCGATGCCCAGACCTGTGCAGGCTCCGGCACAAATGGTGTTCGACGATGTTACAAAGGGATAGCTGCCAAAGTCAACATCGAGCATTGTGCCCTGTGCACCTTCGCACAGCACGCTTTTGCCTTGACGCAGGAGGCCATTGATTTCGTGCTCACTGTCAACGATGGGGAACTGACGAAGATAGTCCACGCCCTCCATCCATTTCTTTTCCACTTCGTCGATGTTGTATTCAAAGCCCAGCGACTTCAATATGGCCTCATGACGGGCCTTGGCGGCAGCATACTTCTCAGGGAAGTTCTCCAGAATGTCGCCCACGCGCAGTCCTGTTCGGCTCACTTTATCGGTATAGGTGGGGCCGATGCCCTTGCCCGTGGTGCCCACTTTGTTCTTGCCCTTCTGTGCCTCATAGGCAGCATCGAGCACGCGATGGGTGGGCATGATGAGATGGGCCTTTTTGGAAATGTGCAGACGCGAGCGCAGTTCATGGCCACTTGCTTCGAGTGCTTTGGCCTCGTCCATGAAAAGATCGGGAGCAAGCACTACGCCATTGCCAATGATATTGACCTTTCCTCCTTGGAAAATGCCAGAGGGAATGCTGCGCAACACATACTTCTGTCCCTCAAACTCAAGCGTATGACCAGCGTTGGGGCCACCCTGAAAACGTGCTATCACGTCATAGTTGGGTGTCAGCACGTCGACAACCTTACCTTTACCTTCATCGCCCCACTGTAGTCCCAGCAGAACGTCAACCTTTCCTTTGTTCATGATCTGAATGCTATTCTTTTTTATGTTTATTTCTACTCTTTCTGGTAAGTGCCCCTTGACAGGTGGAACAGATACCATATATATATAAGGAGTAGCCATCTTTCCTGAACCGTTTCAGGTGCAGCTGGTCAATAGCCTGCGTAATCTCTGGTGCCTGAACTTCCGTCACCTTTCCGCACATGGTGCATATTTGGTGGCAATGGCTGTCGCCCTCATAGCAGGCTTCATATTTTGTGGAGCCTTGAAAACGATGCCTGATGACCAAACGCAGTTCCATAAACAGATTCAGGGTGTTGTAGAGCGTGGCTCTTGACACCGGAAACCGGTACTCATCGTTCAGTCTTACGTTCAGATCGTCCAGCGTGAAGTGCCCTTCCATATTGTAAACGGCCTTCAAGATGGCATACCTCTCAGGCGTCTTCCGATGCCTGTTAGTCTCTAAATAGTTATCCAAGATGTGCTCGACAGCTGCGAACACATCTGTTTTTTTATCCGTCATTTTCATAAACCGCACAAAGTTACAACTTTTTTAGGATATCCAATGCAGATAAATTATAAAAAGTCTAAATTGTAGTGTTTTTTTAGAATG
>CACXUV010000049.1 GCA_902770845.1 uncultured Prevotellaceae bacterium | reverse complement strand
ATAACAATAGCCACAAGAAAGGCAATGGTAATCGATGAGAATGCAGGGAGATAGTCTGTGGCTTTCTCCGTGAACCTTGGCCAAAGCCATTTGACAAACAAACCAACGACGATAGGCAGAATGACCACGCACAGGATGCTCAGAAACATGCTCACCACGTCTACATCGACACTTTTGCCTGCCAACGCCCATGTCAACAGCGGAGTCAGGAAAGGAGCCAGCAGGGTTGAGACTCCCGTCATTCCCACAGAAAGTGCAAGGTCGCCCTTGGCCAGATAGGTAATCACGTTGGAGGCGGTGCCACCGGGACAACAGCCTACCAGCACCACACCCAGCGCCAGCGCTTCGTCGAGTTGGAACAGTCTGGCCAATGCCCAAGCCAGCAACGGCATGACAGTGAACTGTGCCATACAGCCAATGACAACATCCTTCGGACGACTAAATACAATCTTGAAATCGTGCAGGTTCAAGGTCAGTCCCATGCCAAACATCACCACGCCAAGCAGATAGTTGATGACTGTTGGACGCACATGCTGCAATGTGTCGGGGAAGGCCAGTGCCAGCAATGCCGCAGCAAGCACCAGAATGGCCATGTACTCAGATATGTAATGACAGAGTTTTTTCATCTTTTTCTATTATTTCTATTATTTCTATCGTTTCTCCTTCTCTGCTGATTTCCCAGAAAGGAATGTTCTTTTCGTCTGCAAACTCTTTGAATCTCCATGAGGACTCAAAGCCTGTGGTGAAGTGCATGGGAACAAACAGACCGACCTTGAAACGCTCGATGAACTGTCTGCCGCCAAGTGTATAACCGTTTCCTATTCGTCCGTCAATCGGAAACATCACAACGTCGAAGCTGTCTGCTATCTTGCGAATGTCTTTCAGTTCACCCAAATACTGCTTCTCATGGGCTATCGGTTCAAACACTTCTTCCAACTCGAAACTGTACATTTTCTGGCCAGGCACTGCATCGGGCAAGAACTTGGCATACCAGTTGTTCAGGTCTCCGGCATGGAAGAAACGCTTGCCTGCTGTCTCGACAATCCACGACACGCCACTGTCAGTACTGCCCAATGCCCATACTGACACTACGCCGTCGGTCCATGTTCCGCCTTTAGCCAACCACACATCGGCATCTTCCCTGGCAGCCCTCCTGTGTCTGAAAATGTCCTTGCTCAGAATATAGGTAATGTTCTCTCTGCACTTCTTCCACTCAAAGATGTCCTTATTGAAATGATCTTCATGGAAGTGGCTGGAGAAAACATATAGCGGCTTATCCTTCTGCAGAAACGCAGGGACACAGCCACTTGGATCCATCCAGAAATCGAATATCAGGATGGCTCTTTCTGTTTCCAGAACAAAGCAACTATGAAAGATGTAGGTGAGCGTCATTGGTTAACAGCCAACTTTTTGTTTAGTCATGTGATAGCCCATTCTGTTCAATTGCATCGCGGCTCCAAACAGATAGAGCTGATGCAGACAGGAGACATAGGCATGGAACGCCTCTTTGGTTCCTGGTTCAATGTTCTGATGACGAAGAACATTATAAACGCGGGAAGCACATTCGCCCACCAGTTTTTCCAACGCCGTATAGTCGTTGCCACTCAACAACAGCACTTCTTCACGAATATACTCATCCATGCAGTCGTAGCCCCTTTTGTTTCTCATGAAAGCATAAAGGTCTTCTATCTTGGAATAGATTTCCCATTCCAAATCCCACATCTTAGCAACGGCCATGCCAATATACATCACCCAACCGAGGGAAACTGACGGAAAGTCTTGAAACTCCCTGATACCATCAGGAATGTATGCCTTGGCTATCGGCTCCCACTTCTCTTCAACGTCGGGGCACTCCGGCAACCTTTCATCCACCTCCTTCATGGACAGCAGGAACTGGTGCAAGTCCTGGTGCAATTGCTGTTCAAACGAGCTTACCGCTGTGCCGAACGATTCATCAAACTGTTCCATAAGATTCAATATTCTTTCAATCAGGGCACAAAATTACTCATTTTTTATCAAAAAAAAGTGTTGAGCACCAACTTTTAAGTGATGTGTACAAACTTTTGGGCTATGAATGTCAGACAACATACACACTTATAGAATGAAAGATAGAATGGAAGATACCAACTGAATTGAACAAAAAAAATACAAAGCATTTGGAACTTTACGGGATAATTCATAACTTTGCAACTGGTATTCATTTTTTTCAATAACTAAAAACAGAGAGAAACTATGGATTACAAAATTGTAGACATTGAAGGTGTAGGCGAGGTCTACGCCGAGAAACTCACAGCAGCAGGCATCAACAAAGTGAGCGAACTGCTCGAGAAATGTGCTGCCCCCAAAGGACGCAAGGAACTGGCCGAAGCCACTGGCATCAGCGAAAAGCTGATTCTGCGCTGGACCAACCATGCCGACCTGTTCCGCATCAACGGCGTTGGTCCTCAGTTTGCCGAGTTGTTGGAAGCTGCCGGCGTTGACACCGTGAAGGAGTTCCGCCACCGCGTGGCCGAGAACCTGCAGCCCAAGCTGAACGAACTGAACGAAGAGCGTCACATCTGTGGCCGCGTGCCCGCCGTGGCCGAGGTGCAGAAGATGATTGACCAGGCCAAGGAACTGGAACCCAAAGTGACATATTAAGATCTGAAGAACTGAAAGAAAAAAACTGAGAGGTGTGATTACCTGATGCCAAAACGTAATCACACCTCTCTGTTTTTCTGTTTCACAACTCTCAAGCCACCGTTCTCACGTCCCAGCTTTTCTCTTCAACAGTTTTCATACCGCAGCTATCTTTTTCAAACCGCAGCTATCTGTGTCTTAGGCCAGTTCACCAAGAACACATGCTCAGTGGCACGTGTCAACGCCGTGTAAAGCCAGTGAATATAGTCAGGCGAAAGCATGTCGTCGGTCATGTAGCCCTGATCAATGTAGACATGTGCCCACTGTCCGCCCTGTGCCTTATGGCATGTAACAGCATAGCCAAACTTCACCTGCAAGGCATTGTAGTAGGCATCGCTCTTCAGTTTCTTCATGCGCTCACTTTTCAGGGGCACGTCGGCATAGTCTTCCAACACCTTATTATATAATTGCTCCTGCTGCTCATGCGTCAGGGCCGGTGCTTCGGCTGAAAGCGTGTCGAGCAACGTCACAGCTGTAAATTCATAATTGTCATAGTCGGGCATCAGAACAGTGACATCGGCAAAGCGAAAGCCATAGAACTCACGTGTGTTGCGCACACGCTGCACCACACAACGGTCGCCATTGGCCAGAAAAGAAGGGACATTCTTTGCATCGCCCCCCCCTTCCCCTTTGCAGGAAGAAGCCGACATGAGGCTGTAATTATTCTTCACAATCATGAGCTGATCGCCACGGCAAAGCTCGTCCTCACGGTCGAGCACGGTGCGTCGAATGCCTTGATTGTAGATATTAGCCCGCTTATTGCTGCGCGTCACAACAATCGTTTCGTCGATTCCCACATGGCTGTAGCTTGTTGCCAGCGACTCTATCAGCTCATCACCGGGCACCACCGTGATGTCTGGGAAACCCTGAATGTGCAAAAGTGGCAGCATGGTGGCCGCATCGTGAACAATGAGCTGACGAACAAGGGTGGCATTGAGCAGGATGCCTGAGTTCTGACTTTGGCGAAGCACCTCAACCAAATCGCTCTCATAGGTCTTCAACCCGTAGCTTCTGAGCACCTCAGTGGTCAGCGCCGGCGACTCTTCTTCGCCCACAGGAGGCAGCTGTGCCCTGTCACCAATGAGCAGCATGCGACAATTCTGGCCCTGATAAACATAGCGCACAAGGTCGTCGAGCAGACAACCGGAACCAAACGTGTCGCTCAAGGGGGCATTGGCAATCATCGAAGCCTCATCAATCATGAACAAGGTGTCGCGATACAGGTTGTCGTTCAGGTTGAAGACAGACAGGTCGCCTGCCGAACGCTGGCGATAGATGCGACGGTGAATGGTAAAGGCCGCATGGCCCGAATAGAGCGAGAACACCTTGGCCGCCCTGCCAGTGGGAGCCAGGAGCACCAGCTTTTGTCCCAGTTGCAGCATGGCCCTGACAATGGCTGCGGCCAACGTGGTCTTTCCTGTGCCTGCCGAACCGCGCAATACCATGCACACATGGTCCTGCCGATCGGTCAGGAAGGAGCAAAACTGCACAATCGCCGACTCCTGTCCGGCGGTAGGCACATGGCCAAGTGCCGACCGTATCTGTTGGGCTAAATGGGCTTGTATCAATTTATATCAGTTAAAAATTTGGCTCTTCTCTCGTTTTTTCGTACTTTTGCAGCCACAAAGGTACGAAAAATATTGCAATACAGCAAAAAGACCTGCTTTTAATATGCCAACAATCACAAACAACCAAAACTGCCGCATGACCATTCGCGTGGGACGCGACACGCTTTCCTTCGCCACTCCCGATGCCCAAGGAAACATTGTGTTCGAGCCATACGTGGTGAAAAGCGGCGTCTCCATGGCGGCCAACCTGCGCGAAGCATTCAAGACAGCCGACCTGCTGCAGCAGACACCGCCACGGGCAAGGGTGCTCATCGACAGCAGCACGCTCATGGTGCCCGTTGAACTGTTCGACGAAAACGAGGTAGGTGTTTGGTATGAGCATGCTTTTCCCAACCAAGACAACTGCAACATCTGCCACAACGTGATTCCCGACCTGAACGCGGTGGCTGTCTTTGCCATCAACAAAGACCTGCAGCTGGTCATCAACGACCATTTTCAAGACGTGCGCATCATTGCCGCCATCTCGCCCGTGTGGCGCCATCTGCACCAGCGCAGCTACACTGGCTCGCGCAGCAAGTTGTATGGCTATTTCCACGAGAACAAACTCGAGATATTCAATTTCCAGCAGAACCGCTTCAAGTTCTGCAACACATACGACATCAGGCATGCCCACGACGCCCTTTATTTCCTTCTTTACATCTGGAAGCAGCTGCAGTTGCAACCACTCTACGACGAGCTGCACATCGTGGGCGACATTCCCAACGAGCAATGGCTGCTGGCCGAACTGAAGAAATACCTGCAGAAAGCCTACGTCATCAATCCTGTGGCCGACTTCAACCGTGCTCAGGTGACCAGCATCAAAGGCATGCCCTTCGACATGCAAACGCTTTTCGTAAAAGGACGATGAACCAAGACTGCGAGCCATGAGAATAATTACAGGCATCTACAAAGGCCGCCATTTCGACATACCACGAACGTTCAAGGCGCGTCCCACGACCGACTTTGCCAAAGAAAACATCTTCAACGTGCTCACGGGCTACCTTGATTTTGAGGGAGCCACCGCCCTGGACCTGTTCTCCGGAACAGGCAGCATCTCGCTGGAACTGGTGTCGAGAGGATGCAGCCGCGTGGTGAGCGTAGAGGCCGACCGCGACCATCACCGTTTCATCAGCGACTGTATGAAGAAACTCGACACGCAGGTGTGCCTGCCCTTGCGAGGCGACGTGTTTCGTTTTCTGAAGAGCTGTCGCCAGCAGTTCGACTTCATCTTTGCCGACCCGCCTTACGCGCTGAAAGAACTGGCAACCATTCCCAACCTGATTTTCGACAAACAACTGCTCAAGCCCGACGGCATCTTCGTGTTCGAGCATGGCAAAGACCACGACTTTGCTGCCCATCCGCACTTTGTGGAGCACCGTGCTTACGGCAGCGTGAACTTCAGCATCTTCAAGCCGTGAAGCCACGGGACTGCAACTGCAGAGCAACCGTGATATAAAACAAAAGAAATCCGGAGAAACCGTCATTGGTTCTCCGGATTTCTTTTATTGCATTCCGCTATCAAGCTTTGGTGATTGCGTTTTGCCTTCAAGCCTTGGTAATTGCGCTTGGCTATCAAGCCTCTGCGGCTTCAGGCTGAGCAGCACGGAAGCTGTCCAGATCTTCAACCTTGAAGTTCTTGATATAGGCAGCCTTGCCCAGCACGTTCTCCTCAGCCATGCGCACATAGACGTTGGCACTCTTCTCGAACAGTTCGGGGCAAGCAGCAGCATCGCGGATGATGAGCAACGACATCACCAGTTCGCAAGTCATGTCGTAGAGGCGACGAGCCAGGAAGTCGAAAGCATCCTGGTTGTCGAGGCTCTTGGCGTAGGCCAGGGCATCCTCATAGACGGGGATGAGCTTCTCCACGCGGGCCTTGAGGGACGACAGGGAGGCTGCAACACTGTTGCAGCTTACAGAACAGCTGGCAAGCATGTCCTTGATGTTCTGCAGCATGGTGCCGTTGGAGATATAACGAATGGCGGCCACCACCTGCAGCTGGGTGGTTCCTTCATAGATGCTGAAGATGCGAGCATCGCGATAGAGACGCTGGCTCTTGTACTCCATAATGAAGCCAGAACCACCATGAATCGAGATGGCATCGTAGGCATTCTGGTTGGCATACTCCGAGTTCATGCCCTTGGCCAGCGGTGTGAAGGCATCGGCCAGACGTTGGTACTTCTTCAGTTCCTGCTTCTCTTCGGGCGTCAGCTTGCGGTCACGCTCAATGTCTTCCAGACACTTATAGATGTCGACGTAGCAAGCCGTTTGATACAACAGCGAGCGTCCGGCATCGAGCTTGGCCTTCATGCGTGCCAGCATGTCGTAGACGGCGGGGAAGTTGATGATCTTCTCGCCAAACTGGGCGCGCTCCTTGGCGTAGGCCAGACCCTCGTTGTAAGCTTCCTGCGAGAGACCCACCGACTGGGCGGCAATGCCCAGACGGGCACCGTTCATCAAGGCCATCACATACTTGATAAGACCCAGACGGGTAGAGCCGCACAACTCAGCCTTGGCATTCTTGTAGGTCAGCTCACAGGTGGGCGAGCCGTGAATGCCCAGCTTGTGCTCGATGTGGCGCACGTCGACACCGCCATTGCGCTTGTCGTAGATGAACATCGACAGGCCACGGCCGTCCTTCGTGCCCTCCTCAGAGCGGGCCAGCACGAGGTGAATGTCGCTGTCGCCGTTGGTGATGAAGCGCTTCACGCCGTTCAGTCGCCAGCACTGCTCCTTCTCGTCGAAGGTGGCCTTCAGCATCACGCGCTGCAGGTCGGAGCCGGCATCAGGCTCGGTAAGGTCCATCGACATGCCTTCGCCTGCACAAACGCGGGGAATGTACTTCTGACGCTGTTCCTCAGAGCCGAACTCATAGAGCGTGTCGATGCACGACTGCAGCGACCAGATGTTCTGGAAGCCAGCGTCGGCAGCCGAGATGACCTCGCTCAGCATCGAGAACACTGCGTTGGGCAGGTTCAGGCCGCCGTAGCGACGGGGCATGGAGACGCCCCACAGGCCAGCCTTGCGGGTGGCGTCGAGGTTCTCGAAGGTCTTGCTGGCATAGATCATGCGTCCACTCTCCAGGTGCGGCCCTTCCAGGTCCACGCTCTCCGAGTTCGGAGCGATGATGTTGGCAGCCACGTCGCCGGTGATGTCAAGAATCTGCTTGTAGTTCTCAATGGCATCGCCCAGGTCAACGGGAGCGTAGTCGTATTCTTTCGCGTCGGCGAAACCCTTTTCTTTCAGCTCGAAACCCTTTTCTTTCAGCTCAACGATACGAGCCATCAGGGGGTGGTTCAAGTAGAACCCGATCTCAGGATGATCGCTATAATAGTTTGCCATAATTCAATAAATATAAATCATAATAATGATAAAAAACAAAGCACAAAGCGAAGCAAGCGTGGTAATAGTCCATTTGAGTATCCTATTCTTGATTTTAATGTATGCAAACATAGCTATGCCGATGAAAAGCAAGGCTAAGTCCAGTACTAAATCATACGGATGGTGCTTATGGCCGTGACCGCCTGCAATCAAGAAAAGTGAGGACCACATTTACTTGCTATTCTGCTTGTAGTACTTGATGAGTTTGGGAACAACTTCCTCCACGGTGCCCGTGATGACATAGTCGGCAATCTTGTTGATGGGAGCATCGGGGTCACTGTTGATCGAGATGATGATGCCAGAGTCCTGCATACCGGCAATGTGCTGAATCTGTCCGCTGATACCGCAGGCGATGTAGACCTTCGGATGAACGGTGACACCCGTCTGACCAATCTGACGGTCGTGGTCGAGCCAGCCAGCATCCACGGCGGCGCGGCTTCCGCCTACCTCACCATGCAGCACCTTGGCCAACTGGAACAGCATGTCGAAGTTCTCCTTGCAGCCCATGCCATAGCCACCGGCAACCACGATAGGCGCACCCTTCAGGTTATGCTTGGCAGCTTCCACATGGTGGTCGAGCACCTTCACAACGAAGGCTTCAGGGCTGACATACTTCGAAACTTCAGGATAAACGACTTCCTTCTTGCAGGCACCCTCATAGAGAGCCTTCTGCATGACGCCACTACGCACGGTAGCCATCTGAGGACGGTGGTCAGGATTCACGATGGTAGCCACAATGTTACCACCGAAGGCAGGACGAATCTGATAGAGCAGGTTTTCGTATGTCTTGCCCTCCTTCTTGTCCTCATACGGGCCAATCTCCAGTTCGGTGCAGTCGGCAGTGAGACCGCTGGTGAGCGACGACGACACGCGGGGACCGAGGTCGCGGCCAATCACGGTAGCGCCCATCAGACAGATCTGCGGCTGTTCCTCCTTGAAGAGGTTGACGAGAATGTCAGTGTGGGGAGCACTGGTGTAGGGGAACAGTCCCTCTGCATCGAACACAAACAGCTTGTCGACGCCGTAGGGCAGAATCTGATTCTCCACCTTATCCTTGATGCCTGTGCCAGCCACCACGGCATGCAGCTCCACGCCGAGTTCATTGGCGAGCTTACGACCCTTTGTCAGCAGCTCCTGAGATACTTCCTGTACGGTTGTACCTTCGATTTCGCAATATACAAATACGTTGTTCATATCTCAATTAACCAATAATCTTCTCGTCCAACAATTCTTTGATCATTCCCTCGACATCAGCGTCAGAAGCCGTCAAAGTCTTCGACTCCTTCGCCTGGAACACGATGTTCTTGATGCCCTTCACCTTCGTGGGCGATCCGGCCAAGCCGCACTGCTGCGGGTCGCCGTTGACGTCGGCCACGCTCCACTGGTTCAGCGTCAGGTAGGGGCGCTCTTCATAAAGATGATCGTAGGGTGTGCCTTCGGCAGGACGCTCCATGGGGCAGGTGGCTCGCTTGTACTTCATCACCAGCTTGGCATTCTGGGGGCGGCAGGGAGCAGCGCTTCCGTTCACCGTGATGACCACGGGCAGCGGGGCCTCAACGGTCTCCACGCCACCGTCGATGACGCGGCGGACGACGGCAATGCCGTCGTGTACCGAACAGACCTCCTCGGCATAGGTCACCTGGTTCAGGCCCAGCTTCTGAGCCACCTGCGGGCCCACCTGGGCCGTGTCGCCGTCGATGGCCTGACGGCCACCAATCACGATGTCGACGTCGCCAATCTTCTTGATGGCCGTGGCGAGGGCGTAAGAAGTTGCGAGGGTGTCGGCTCCGGCAAACAGGCGGTCGGTGAGCAGCCAACCGGTGTCGGCACCGCGATAAAGTCCCTGACGAATAACTTCACCTGCACGTGGAGGACCCATCGTGAGGATTCCTACGGTAGAGCCCGGATTCTGCTCCTTCAGCCGAAGGGCCTGCTCCAAGGCGTTCAAGTCTTCTGGATTGAAGATAGCAGGCAAGGCAGCACGATTCACCGTACCTTCGGCGGTCATGGCGTCCTTACCCACATTTCGGGTGTCTGGCACCTGCTTGGCCAGCACTACAATTTTTAAAGCCATAAATATAATAATGTGTAAAACTTAAGTTTCTGCATTTCAAAAGCGGATGCAAAGGTACGTTTTTTTGTGCACACAGCAAAATAAAATGCACAAAAACGACCGAAACGTGCGCATTTCGGTCGTTTTGTGCACTGAAACGTGTCGGGACAAAACCCTTACAAGGCAATCTTCAATGTCTTGTTTCCAACCTTGACAATATAAGTTGCGTTGCCTGTCACACCGATACAGACTCTGTCGCTATTGGCAACAGTACTGTTGACAAGTACGCCATTGGTAGTGTAGACATTGATTATGGTTCCGTCGTATGTCACGCTATTGATTTTCCATCCGTTCTCGGTCTCAATGACCAGTGCGTAGCTGGCACCCTTGGTGACAGGAATCCTCACACGTCCGGCCTCCGACTGGCTGATGACAAGATACACATCTTCAACAATGGGCTGGATATCATTGAACTTGCCCCAAACTTCATGTTTCTTATAAGATGCAACAGAGGATGCGGGAACGTAGAGTGTGGCGGCAAAATAATGACCAATGCCATGGTGCATGGCACAAAAAAAATTATGTAAAATCTTTACAAACGCCCCCCTGAGATTTGCTCAAAAGTGAGCAAGACAAAGGTGGGACCTGAATTTTTGAATAATGGCGTTTTTTGCAAGATGCTGAGTGACAGACATTTGCGCCAAACGCCCCTGCTAAGCGAAAGCAACGGAGGGCTGGTTGTGATGGAATGGAGGCCCTGTTGATGTGCAACGGGAGCCTCATTGATGAGCAACGGGGACGCCATTGCACTGCAACGGGGGCTCCATTGCACCACAACGGAGAGACAGAACAAACAGAACGGCGCTTTTTTGCCGCCATGAGAGCAGCACGGAAGGCGCGTCGCCGTCTGTTTGTCCTCGGAAAATTGTCGTTTTTTCTATGAATTATTTTTACAAAACAAGGGGGAGTTTCCGGGTGAGGAAGAGCCATGGCCGTGGCACTCCCGCACGTGCGAACAATTTATTCGCACGAATTAGGGGCGAATCTCAAAATAAAGTTGTACCTTTGCACCGCAAAAACAACAATGCTACAAAAAAACATGAAACGACTGCTTACTACAATCTGCGCCATGGCCTCCCTGCTGACGGCCACTGCACAAAACTTTGACAACCTGCCCGACCCGATTGAGGACGTGAACAAGGTGGTGGACAACACTCCCGACTCGATAGCCAAGGCCCTGATGTCGCGCCCCGCGCCGGGCAGCACCCGCCGAGGCAACAACCCCGTGCTGTTTCTCATAGGCAACAGCACCATGCGCAACGGCACGCGCGGCAACGGCTCCAACGGACAGTGGGGCTGGGGCTACTACGAGAACAAATACTTCGACGAGAACCGCATTTCGGTGGAGAACCAAGCCCTGGGCGGCATGTCGACACGCACTTTCTACACCGACCTGTGGCCCGCCGTGAGGCAGGCACTGAAGAAGGGCGACTGGGTGATTGTGTCGATAGGCCACAACGACAACGGCGAGTTCTTCGACCAGAAGCGCGCCCGTGCCGTGATTCCCGGCGTCGATCCCGACACCTGCTACGTGGGCTTCAACCAGCGCACGCAGCGCCAAGACACGGTCTACAGCTATGGCCAGTATCTGCGCATGTACATCCAGGAAATCAGGGCCGCCGGTGCCAACGCCATTCTGATGTCGCTGACACCACGCGACGCCTACGACGAGCAGGGACTGACCATTCGCAAGCCCCAGACACAGTGGGCGGCCTACGTGGCTGCCACGGAGGGCGTGCCTTTCATCGACCTGAACGAGCGCTCAGGACAGAAGCTCGACTCGTATAGCCCGTGGAAGAAGAAATATCACTTTCATGGCGACAAGATTCACACCTCGAAGTTTGGAGCCGAGATGAACGCCCGCAGCGCGGCCGAGGGCATCTGGGAGAGCCGGAACCCACAACTGAGGCCCTTGCAGCAGATGATGAAGGACGTGGAGCCTTCGACGCTCAGCGTTCAGCGCTCGGCGGGCAAGCCCGTGGTGTTCTTCACTGGCGACTCTACGGTGAAGAATGCCGATGACGAAGAAGACGGCATGTGGGGATGGGCCTCGCAGGCCGGCACCGTGTTCGACGAGAGCAAGATTACGCTCTTCAACGCGGCCAAGGCTGGCCGTTCCACGCGCACCTTCCTGCGCGAAGGACTGTGGGACAGGGTCTACAACTCGCTGCAGCCAGGCGACTTCGTGACCATCGAGTTTGGCCACAACGACATCTGCCCCATGGCCGACAAGAAGGCCCGAGGCGTCATTGCCACGGCCAAGGACTCGTGTCAGGTGGTGCATCTGGAGAACGACACCTACGAACTGGTGTACAGTTTTGGCTGGTATCTGAAGAAGATGATTGACGACGTGCGCGAGAAGGGGGCCACCCCCATCCTGGTGAGCCTGACGCCGCGCAACGAGTGGCCCGGCGGCAAGATTGAGCGACGCGACGACAGCTACGGCAAGTGGTATCGCGAAGTGGTGGCAGAGACGGGCGTGGAGTTCATTGACCTGCACAACCTGTCGGCCGATTTCCTCGACAAGAAGTTTGCCGTGAAGCAACTGCCGCAGGACAAGGAGCAGGCCCGCGCCAAGGTGGCCGAACTGAAGGAGAAGGCCGGCGCATACTTCAAGAAAGACCACACCCACGCCTCGAAACTGGGTGCACAGATGAACGCCAAGAGCTTTGCCAAAGGACTGAAGCAGGCGAAAAGCCCGCTGGCAAAATACTTGAAGAAATAGCACAGCATTGCTCCCACGGGGAGAACGCAGGAACAGCAGCATGATAGACAGGGCAACCGTAGACAAAATCATAGACGCGGCAAAGATTGTCGACGTGGTGGGCGAGTTTGTGACGCTTCGCAAGAGCGGCGTGAACTACAAGGGCCTGTGTCCCTTCCACGACGACAAGAACCCGTCGTTCATGGTGTCGCCTGCCAAGAACATCTGCCACTGCTTCGTGTGCGGCAAGGGCGGCACGCCAGCCGGATTCCTCATGGAGCACGAACAGATTACCTACCCCGACGCACTGCGCTGGCTGGCCAAGAAATACAACATCGAAATTGTAGAGAAGGAGCTGACCGACGAGGAACGACAGGAGCAGAACGACCGGGAGTCGATGTTTGTGGTGAACGAATGGGCACGCGACTACTTCCACAACATTCTGAAAAACGACCCCGACGGCGTGGCCATGGGCAAGCAGTACTTTCGCAACCGTGGCATACGCGACGACATCATCGAGAAGTTTCAGCTGGGCTACTCGCTGCCGCAACGCGACGCCATGGCCCAGGCGGCACAGAAGGCTGGCTACAAGGCAGAGTTTCTGGTGAAGACAGGACTGTGCTATGAAACCGAAAACACAGCCTCGCTCACCGACCGCTACCGTGGCCGCGTGATTTTTCCCTGGCTGAACATCAGCGGCAAGGTGGTGGCCTTTGGCGGACGCCTGCTCGACAGCCGCACCAAGGGCGTGGCACAGAAATATGTGAACTCGCCCGAAAGCGACATCTACCACAAGGAGCGCGAGCTCTACGGCATCTTCCAGGCCAAGCGCGCCATCGTGAAGGAAGACCGCGTGTTCATGGTCGAAGGCTATACCGACGTGATTGCCATGCACCAGGCTGGCATTGAAAACGTGGTGGCCAACAGCGGAACGGCCCTGTCGATGCACCAGATTCACATGCTGCACCGCTTCACCAACAACATCACGCTGCTCTACGACGGCGACGAGGCGGGCATACACGCAGCCATGCGCGGAACCGACATGCTGCTGTCGGAAGGCATGAACATCAAGGTGCTGCTGCTGCCCGACGGTGACGACCCCGACTCGTTTGCACGCAAGCACAGCACGCAGGAGCTGAAGCAGTATATCGAGGAGAACCAGACCGACTTCATTTCCTTCAAGAGCCGACTAACGGTGGAAGGACAGACCGACCCCGTGAAACGCTCTGAAGCCATTGCCGGCATCGTGAAGAGCATATCGGTCATTCCCGACCAGATTCTGCGCTCCACCTATATCTCCGACTTTGCCTACCGCGTCGGCATGAAGGAAGCGACGCTCATTGACGAGATGAACAAGTTCATCCGCCAGAACATTGAAGACAAGCAGAAGGAACGCGAGCGCGAACAACGACGCGACGCAGGCGAGCCACCCACGGCGGCCAACAGCCAGGCCACCAGTCAAGCCACGGCGCGCCCGGCAGAGACCGACACCGTGCTGGCACTGCACAGCGCACAGGAACAGGCGTCGCAGATAGAAATGCTGCTGCTGCGCGAAGTTGTGCGCCACGGCGAAGAGGTAATCTACGATAACATCGAGACCGAAGACGGCGACACCATCTCGTTCAGCGTGGCACAATACATCAACTTCGACCTGCAGCAAGACGGTCTGCAGTTCTCGCAGCCGCTCTACAACCAGATGCTCAGCGAGGCTGCGGCCAAGAGCGGCGAAGAGGGCTTCAAGGCCGAGACCTACTTCTGCAGCCATCCTGACCTGGCCGTGAGCCAGCTGGCCACCAGACTGGCCATCGACCGCCACCAGCTGTCGGGCCGCTTTGTCATGACAACCACCAACGAGGCACTGCGGCAGCGCGTGCGACACCTGGTCATGACCTTCAGGCTGGACCTGCTGGAAGCGAAGCTGAAGGAAATCAGGCGCCAACTGAACGAGGTGGGAACAAAAGACCTTGAACGCATGATGGAACTAATGAAAGAACATAAGGATACCAAGGAGTTGTGCGAAGCCCTGGCCAAACAGCTGGGACGCGAGCTCATTGTCTAAAACGAAATATGTCATCACATGTATTACATTCAAAAGAAAATTGAAATTTCGGCCAGCCACAGACTGGTGCTCGACTATGAAAGCAAATGCACACAGCTGCACGGCCACAATTGGATTATCACTCTGTATTGCAAAGCCAGCCAGCTGAACCAGAACGGAATGGTTGTTGACTTCACCGAACTGAAACGAAAGATAAAAGGAAAACTGGACCACCAGAACCTGAACGACGTGCTGCCCTTCAACCCCACCGCCGAAAACATTGCGCGCTGGTGTGTGGACCAGGTGCCGCAGTGCTACAAGGCCATCGTTCAGGAGAGCGAGGGCAACATGGCTGCCTATGAAGAAGATTAACGACATTTTCTACTCGCTGCAAGGCGAAGGCCACAACACCGGACGGGCCGCCGTCTTCATACGCTTTGCGGGCTGCAACCTGCGCTGCCCGTTCTGCGACACCGAGTTCGACAGCTACCGCGAAATGACCGATGCCGACATCGTGAAGGCCATCGGCCACTACGGCAGCCGCTTCGTGGTGCTCACAGGCGGCGAACCCACGCTGCAGGCCGACGAGGCTTTCGTGGAGCTGCTGCACAGCCATGGCTACGAGGTGGCCATGGAGAGCAACGGCACGCGACCGGCACCCAAGAACCTGGACTGGCTCACGGTGTCGCCAAAGAGACCCAGCGGCGGACGCATGGAGCTAAGGGGCGAGCGCATGCCCGACGAAATCAAGATTGTGTTCGGGGAAGACACCCACCCCGAAGAGATGCTTGCGGCACTCATGTCCGCTCTGCCACAGCACGCTGTTTCGCCTCAGAAATACCTGCAACCCTGCGACACGGGCAACGAACAGCAGAATGCCCGCATCACAGCCCGCTGCGTGGACTACATCCTGAAGCACCCCGAATGGCGGCTGTCACTGCAAACGCATAAGCTCATCAACATCAAATAACAGAAGGACTATGAGCGTAGAAGGCTTGATTTTCCTGATTTATCAGATGCTTGTCATTGCTGCCATCATCCATGTGGTCATGGACAACCGGCAGCCTGCCAAGACCATGGCCTGGGCACTCGTAATCTATTTTGTACCCGTGGTGGGCATCGTGGCCTATCTGTTCTTTGGTGTCAACACAAGAAAGGAGCGCTTCGTGAGCCGACGCAGCATGGACCAGCTGACCAAGCGCAGCATGCTTGAATTTGTGGAGCAGACCGACCTGCGCCTGCCTGAACAGCATCAGGCTCTCATCAACCTGTTTGTGAACCAGAGTTTCTCGCTGCCTTTCAACAACAACAGCGTGCAACTGCTCACCAACGGCTACCAGTTCTTCCCTGCCCTGCTGCGCGACATAGGCCGGGCACAAAGCCACATCCACATAGACATGTACATCTTTGAAGACGACCCGCTGGGACGCCTGGTGGCCGATGCGCTCATGGCAAAGGCCCAACAGGGGGTTGAGGTGCGCATTGCCTACGACGACGTGGGCTGCTGGAGTGTGAAGGCGCCCTTCTTTGAGCGCATGCGCGAAGCTGGCATCGAGGTGGTTTCATTCCTGCCCGTGCGCTTTCCTAAGTTCACGAGCAAGGTGAACTACCGCAACCACCGCAAACTGGTGGTCATCGACGGGCACACGGGCTACATTGGCGGCATGAACATTGCGCTGCGCTACGTGAAAGGAACCTCCGACGGACAGCCCTGGCGCGACACCATGGCGCGCATCGAGGGGCGCGGCGTGTTCTCGCTGCAGCGGGCCTTCCTCGTCGACTGGTATTTCGTTGACCGCACCTTGCTGAGCAACCGAAAATACTATCCGACCGTCATGGAGCCTCAAAGGCTAAACGCTGAGAAGGCAACCACACCGCAACTGCAAGCCAATGCAGCAAACACCACGCTGCTGCAGACCGTGACCAGCGGTCCGGCCATGCCCTACCCAGAAATCATGCAGGGCTTTGTGCGCATGATTCTGGCCGCAAAACACTACATCTACATTGAAACGCCCTACTTCCTGCCCACCGATGCGGTGCTGTTTGCCCTGAAGACTGCTGCAGCAACGGGGGTCGACGTGCGCCTGCTGGTGCCACGACGCAGCGATGCACGCATCACCGACTGGGCCAGCCGTTCCTATCTGCGCGAAGCCTGCGAGGCGGGCATCAGCGTGCTGTTCTATGAAGACGGCTTCCTGCACTCCAAGCTCATGGTGTGCGACGACACGGTGGCCACCTGCGGCTCTACCAACATCGACTTCCGCTCGTTCGAAAACAACTTCGAGGCCAACGCGTTCTTCTACGGAGAACAAACGGCCTGCCAGATGCGTGACATCTTCCTGAACGACGAACGCACGGCAACACCCATCACCAGTCTGCCCGAACGCATGTCGCCCCGCTTCCACGTGCGCTTCTGCGAGAGTCTGGCAAGACTGTTCTCACCATTATTATAATATAGGACAGAAAAGCAGAAAGTGCATCTCGTCACCGAGACACACTTCCAAGTGTTTTTAACGTAGTATAAATTTAAGGTAGAAGGTTGGTCGTGTTCTAAAACTTCTATGCAAAGATAAGGCTTTTTCCTGGGATTACAAAATTTTCAGATGCCTTTTTCAGCTCATACAGCCAAAAACGTTTCCACAGGCTGCCCATTTGCACTTTCCACAAGTTTTCTCTGTTTCACTACAGGCTCCCCATCTGCTCAATAAACTCGCTGGGCTGCATGCCAAACTCTTTTTTGAAACAGGTAGAAAAATATTTCGGGTCCTTGAACCCCACCTTGTAGGCCAGATCCGACACACGCAGGTCGGGCTGGGTCTGCGCCAGGCGCTTGGCTTCCTTCATGCGGATGTCGCGAATGAAGGCCGACACGTTGAGCCCCGTAATGGAGCGCAACTTGTTGTAGAGCGTGGAGGCCGAAGCACCCATCGCACTGGCAAAGGCTTCGCGGTCGAAGTCGCTGTCGTCGAGGTGACTGTAAACACAGTCGACAGCCCTGCGCAGAAACTCTTCGTCGGGGGTGGGCGTGGCCACACGGGTCTTCAGACGGGTTTCTTCAACGGTCTGCGACTTATATTCGCGCCTGATGCGCTTGCGGTTCTCAATGATGTTGTTGATGCGCAGTTCCAGGTCGCCCATCCTGAAAGGCTTGGTGATGTAGTCGTCGGCACCAATCAGCAGCGAGTGCTTGCGGTCTTCTTCCTGGGTCTTGGCCGTAAGCAGAATGACGGGCAGATGGCTGGTATTGGGATCGCCCTTGATGCGAGCTGTCAGCTCGTTGCCGTCCATCTCCGGCATCATCACGTCGCTGATCACCAGGTCGAGCTCTTCGCTGCCAAGAATATTCAGGGCCTCGCGCCCATTCTGTGCCGTGTGAACGTGATACCTGCCGCTCAGCAACGTGCGCATGAGCATGAGCAACTCGATGTTGTCTTCAACAAGCAAAATGCGATAGGTGTCGTCGTCGGCTGTTTCCATCAGCTTCTTGGGCTCCACCGTTTCTGTTTCGGGCAACAGCTTGGCTACGTCAAGAATGGTAGTGCGGGGCTTGGTAATGTCAATCTGGTGACTGTCATCAATCTGGGACGCAGTAAAGGCTTCTTTGCTGATGGGCAACGTCACCGTGAAGGTGGTGCCCTGTCCTTCCTTGCTCTCACAGTCAATGTTTCCGCCATGCAGAAACACCAAATCACGCGTCAGCGGCAATCCCAACCCCGTGCCGCTGGTCTTCATTTTACGATAATCGCCGTCGTAGAAACGCTGGAAAAGGTGCTTCAACTGCTTTTCAGACATTCCTATTCCGGTATCTGCCACCTTAATGATTACATGATCGTAGGTCTTGTTGGTCTGCACGCTGAGCGCAACCTTGCCACCCTGCGGCGTATATTTTGCTGCATTCGAAAGCAAATTATAGATAATCTTATCGAGCTTGTCGGTGTCAATCCATCCCATCATCGACTTGGGATTGCACTGAATGGTGAACGTCTGGCCTTGCTTGGCCAACAAGGGCTCCAGACAAAGGGCCGTCTGACTGATGTAATGCATCACATCGCCTTGCGACACCAGCAGCTTCAACTCGCCGGCCTGCGACTTGCTGGTCTCCAGAATTTCCTGCAACAGGCGCACCATGCGGTCTATGTTCAGATCCATGAGCGCATATTCCTGGGCAAAGCGAGGCTCCTGACCGCGCAAACGCTCAACCGAGGCCGACACCACCGTGAGCGGTGTGAGCAGTTCGTGGCTGATGTTGGTGAAAGCACGCTCCAGCTGCAAGCGGTTCATCAGGCGCACACTGCGCCTGTAAAGTTGCCAAATGGCAACCGCAAGCAGCACAATGACCACCAGAATCAATATCGTCAGAAAAACTTTCATTTTCAGTTTGCGAAATTACTATTTTTTTGCAAAATCTGCAAAGGCTCAACGAAAAAAGAACGCAAAAGGGTTGAAAATGCGTGATTTTAGGTAGAAAAATAGTGATTTGATGCTTTTTCCACCTCAAATCATGGTCATTCAACCCCATTTTCAGGGAAAAGACCTACCTTTGCATCACAAAGATTTTAATGGTTAAGGTTTATGGTTGATTAATTTAGTTTTTAAATGATCACGAAAAGCTCCGCTGTGAAGCGGGGCTTTTCTGTTTCATGCCGTCTTTTTATGTTAATAATACATAATGGTTTGCGCGCGTATGAGAAAAGTGTTGTATTTTTGTCACCATAACAAAAAAACATATTACCATTTACATCAAAACAAAGAAACAATTATGAAGAAAGTAATGTTTGCCCTTGTGGCGGTTGCTGCCATGCTATTGTCGTGCAGCGGTGAACGTGAATACCTGAACTACCGTGGCATCAGCATGGGCACGTCGGCCAAGGCCATGTGCGACTCGCTGCTGCAGCAGGGACTGGCGCTCGACACTTTCCACACAGGAGAGACCAACTATGTGCTGGCCGACACGCTGGCTTGCAACTTCAAAGTGACCATCTACCACCAGAACGACACCATCAGCGACATTCTGGAAGAGTATGTTGCCACCTACAACGACTCTACCAGCAACCTGTGGCAAGCTCGCCACGACGAACTGGAGAAGGACTTTGGATGGCCCACCATGCGCCACAGCGGCGACCTGCACAAGGAGGCTTTCTATGAGAACGACAAGGGTACGGTGATTCTGACGCTGCTCAACACCTACAGCCCCACCCTTTCCATCCGCTATTCTACGGCAAAAACAAAGTAAAAAAAAACGAAAAGAGAACTGAGAGGCAAGCTTAGCATTACAACCAAATGGGCCGAAGCATGCCTCTCAGTTCTCTATCATTAATTCGCAATTCTCACATTCTCATTTCACAAGATTACCAAGAATATCGCGTGTCAGTTCCTTGGTAATGGTGCGTGTGGCGGCACTGGTGGCATTCTTCACCACCTTTTCCCTGGCCGATGTCTTCGACTTCGAAGTCTTGCCCGACACTTTGTTGCTCACCCATGTGCCCAGTATGGTGGCCAGCGTCGAAGTGACCGCCGTGAGCACAGCCTTCCACACCTTGCTCATCATCCCCGGCTTAGCCGATTCCTTCTTTTCAGTTTTCTTCTCAGCCTTTTCTTCCTCTGCCAGGGCCTGCTCTTCCTGTGCGGCCTGCAGTTGTCTGTCGGCTTCGGCCATCAGCACTTCGAAGGCGCTTTCGCGGTCAACGGGCTTGTCATACTTGCCATAAATGCGGCTTTGCTTGATCAAATCGAGACGCTGTCCTTCGGTAATGGCACCTATCTGCGACAACGGGAACAGAATCTTGGCACGCTCAACCACCGTGGGAGCGCCCTTCTCGTCAAGGAACGACACCAGGGCTTCGCCCGTTTCCAGGTTCATGATAGCCTCATCGGTCTTGAAATCGGGGTTGGCACGAAAGGTGTCGGCCGCCGTCTTCACCGCCTTCTGGTCCTTGGGAGTATAGGCACGCAGGGCATGCTGCACGCGGTTGCCCAGCTGTCCAAGTATGTTTTCGGGAATATCGGTGGGGCTCTGCGTAATGAAATAGATGCCCACACCCTTTGAACGTATGAGTCGGATGACCTGTTCGATCTTGTCGAGCAATGCCTTACTGGTGCCATCGAAGAGCATGTGAGCCTCATCGAAGAAGAACACCAGCTTGGGCAGAGGCAGGTCGCCCACCTCCGGCAGCGTGGAATATAGTTCGCTGAGCAGCCACAGCAGGAAAGTGCTGTACAGCTTGGGCTGCATCATCAGCTTGTCGGCAGCCAGCACGCTCATCACGCCCTTGCCGCCTTCTTGCTGCATCAGGTCTTGAATGTCGAACGACGGTTCGCCAAAGAACTTGTCGGCTCCCTGAGCCTCCAGCTGCAACAACGCACGCTGAATGGCTCCCACCGATGCTGTCGATATGTTGCCATACTTTGTGGTGTACTCCTTGGCATGCTTCGACACCCAGTCGAGCATGGCACGCAGGTCTTTCATGTCGAGGATGAGCATGCCACGCTCATCGGCTATGCGAAACACGATGTTCAGCACGCCGTCCTGTGTCTCGTTCAGTCCCAGCAGTCGGCTCAGCAACTGCGGCCCCATCTGCGAAATGGTGGCCCGCATGGGATGGCCCTGCTCGCCAAACACATCATAGAAACGCACCGGACAAGCCTGGAACTCAGGATTCTCGATACCAAATTCAGGCAGACGTTTCTCGATAAAGCCACTCATCTTTCCCACTTGCGAAATGCCGCTGAGGTCGCCCTTCATGTCGGCCATGAAGCAAGGCACGCCTGCCTGGCAGAACGTTTCGGCCATTACCTGCAGGGTTACGGTCTTTCCCGTGCCCGTTGCACCAGCAATCAAGCCATGACGATTAGCCATCTTTCCAACTATCGAGAGTGTTTTTCCCTCACCGTTTTCCCCCTCAGGCTGCTTGCTTGAGCAAGAATGAGCAATGTAAAGCCCGCGTTCTTTATCGTACATAATTCTTTGTTTTTATTTAGGTTGATGGTGCAAAGATAAGAAAAATCAGCAATAATCAAGTGGAAAAACTCAATTATTTCGTAATTTTGCACCCCAGATATGGATATAATGAGATTTTTGAAAGACTGGACGCTACCCATTGCCATGGGCGCGGGAGCTGTTATTTACCTGATATTTGCATTTATACCACAGCTCGACGGGGCTGCGCGTTTCTTCGACCCCGTCATGGCAGCCATTCTGCCACTGTTCATGTTCCTGGTATTGTTTGTTACGTTCTGCAAGGTTGACTTTCACAAACTGCGCCCTGTGGCATGGCACCTGTGGGTGGGCGTGTTCCAGCTCATCATCATTGGCATGCTGATGGCCATCATCCTGCAGTTCAGGCTCAGCGGAGACAAACTGGTGCTGACCGAAGCCTTGATGATGTGCGTCATTGCACCCTGTGCCACGGCGGCTGCCGTGGTGACTCAAAAGCTGGGCGGTTCGCTCGAACAAATGACCACGTTCACCTTTCTTTCCAACTTCATCACGGTGCTGCTGGTGCCAGTGTGTTTCCCACTCATAGAGCCATCGGCCCATATCGCCTTCTGGACGGCCTTTCTGAAAATACTGAACGAGGTATTCCTGGTGCTCATTGCGCCCATGCTGCTGGCTTATGTGGTGAAACACCACCTGCACCGCCTGCATCAAAAAATTGTTTCGGTGAAAGACCTGAGCTACTACCTGTGGGCCTGCTCGTTGCTCATCGTAACGGGCACCACGGTGAAGAACATTGTGCATGCGCAGGCTTCCTTCCTGCTTCTCCTGATTATTGCCCTGCTGAGCCTGGCCGTGTGTGTGGTGCAGTTTGCCGTGGGCCGATACATTGGCCACTTTTTCAACCACACGCAGGAGGCAGGCCAGGCTTTAGGCCAGAAGAACACCACCTTTGCCATCTGGCTGTCGGTGGCCTATCTGAACCCTTTGTCGTCAGTGGGCCCCGGCTGCTACATTCTTTGGCAGAACATCATCAACTCGATTGAAATCTGGCAGAAGCGTAAGGAAGAAAAAATATTAGGGAAGTTTATGAAGAATAATAATGTCTTACGTTGATGTCTATTTCCTGCCTGGTACGTGAGTCATACTGATTATCGCGTTTATCTCTATGGCTATTACAACCTCACAGTTCTAACTTATTTCTACCACCAGCGACCGCCGCCACCGCCGGGACCACCGCCACCACCAGGGCCACCGCTGCCGCCGCTGTAGGACGAGAGCGACACGTTGCTGCCGCCACTCACGGTGGCATCAGCATCGGAAGCCATTCCACCGAAGAGCGTGGTGCCACCGCTCACTGACACGCCCGACTTGAGTGTGGTGGTGCCCGAAGTGGAAACAATCAGAGCAGTACCGCCACTGGCCGGTGTCTTGAAGGCCAGGGCCAGTTTGCCACCATTATAGAGGGCATACCAGGTGTTTTTGCTCCATGAAGACGACTGGTAGCAAGCCTGCGTCAGGCTGGCACCACTCTCCAAACCGCCAATCGACACAATGGTTCCACCCTGCACATAGAGCTTGTAGCCACCCTCAGTGTTGGCATCAATGCCCATTTCGGGCGATGTCTTGCCAATGGCGTAGACCACACCACCTTTTATATAGAAGTTGCCGTTGGCGTCCAAGCCGTCATTGCCTGTGGAATAGCCGCACACGTAGCCGCCCGTCACGGTGAAGGTTGATGCCGAGTTGATGGCATCGTCGCTGGCTTCGGCATACACCTGTCCGCCTGTCACGGTGATGGTGCCCTTCGACTCCAGACCTTCATGATTCTTTGAGTAGGCCGATACGATGCCACCGCTCACGGTGATGTTGCCGTCGGCCTTGATGCCCTTTGCATATTTGTGATTGCTCGATGACGAAGAGCCACCCCAGCCCCAGCCGCCACCCGACGACGACCCGTAGTTGGAACCTTCGGCACGGGCCACAACAGTGCCACCTGTGAAGTTCATGGCTCCGTCGCTGTTCAGTGCGCGTCCGCCTTGTCCTGTGTTGGTCAGTGTGAGCGTGCCACCGCCAATGCTGATGCTGCCGTCGGCCTTCATGCAGGCACTAGCCGTGAGATCGCTGCTGTCGCTGGTATCCACGGCACCCGAGTTGGTCACTGTCACCTTCAGCGTGGCATTGCTTTCGTCGGTCACAATGCCGCCTGCGGCTTTCATGCCCTTCGAGCCCACAGCCGTGGTGGCAATGGTGATGGTGCCTCCTTGCAGATAGATGTTGCCCGAGTTTTCGTCTTCGTGGTCGGTGGTCTCTGCGGTGGTGGCATTGTCTTCTTCTAAGTCGCACTGCAAGCCATCGTCGCCCACACCACTCAGCGCAAGCGTTCCGCTCTTCATGAGGAAATATTTGTTGCAGCTGATGCCGTCCTTCACAGCCGACTTCACGTTCAGCGTCAGGTTCTTCACCGAAACATAGTCGCCACACTTGATGGCATGGGCCGTTTTTCCGTTGACGGTGAGTGTGCCCTGCCCTTGCAGCTGCAGCTGTCCCTTGCTGTAGATGCAGCCCTTCTGCGAACCGTTGGCGCCATCGGTCAGCGTGTTCTCAGTATCTTTCTTGGCACTGATCTGAATGCGTTTCTTGTTGCCAATGTTCAGCACAGCGCCACTGGGATTGGTCAGCGTGAGCCCTGCCAGTGAAATGGTGCTCTTATAGGAGCCCAGCAGGGAAAACTCGCCATCGGTCGACGTGCCCGACAACTGATAAGTAATCTCGTCGCCGTCAACATCGTCGGTGTTGCTCTGCTCAATGGTCACATGGGCTCCGTTCACGGTGGCCTGCACATACTGGGCCACATTGCCCGGCACAAAGACACTGGCAGTGTTGCCATCGTAGACCACCTGCACAAGGTTGCTGGTCACGCTGGTCTGATCCACAAAAATCTGACTGATGCTCGACAGCGGGTAGGTGCGTTCCTGCACGGTCAGCGTGTAGCCGTCGGTAGCATCCAGCCCGTAGGCCATGTCGCCTGTCTGCGAGGCAGGAATCTGATAGGTCACCTGCCCCAGCTGCACATTCAGCGTTTGTGCCATCATGGCCATCCCGGCCATTGCAGCAATGATTATGGAAGTAATTCGTTTCATACGTTTTCTTTTCTTATACTCGGTGCAAAGTTATGAAAAATATTCATTTCGGGCGAATTTTTTCGGTGAATAGCCCTTTTTCATCAACGAATGGGCAACAGCGTGAGCAGTTTTTCTATCAGCCGGGGCAGGGCATAGCGGTCCATGTCGGCCTCATCTATCCAGACGTAGCCTTCAGGCAACTGCGGCTTTGCATCGGGTTGCCAAAGATAGAAATCGCACGTGAGCACACGGTGGGTCAGCACGTGACGAACGCCCAACCTGATGGGCACCAACGGCAGGCTTTCCACTTCCAGTTCGCCATGCTCAACAAGAACTGGTTCCCACAATCCCTGCCAAATGTCGCCTTCGCCACGTCGGCGTATGGCGGTTTGTCCCAGACAGCGCACATATATATAAATAAGGTGTCGCTCCTGCACCTTCAGTGTCTTCAGTTTCACAGGCAACTGCCCCACCCTGCCCTCGCGGAAAGCCACACACGACTCTATCAGCGGACACTCGGCACAACGCGGACTTTGCGGCGTGCACTGCATGGCACCAAAGTCCATGATTGCCTGATTATAGACAGCCGCCTCAGGGGCAGGCAACAGCTGCTGGGCCAGAGCCGCAAACTCTTTCTTGCCTTCGGTGCTGTTGATGGGGGTTGCAATGCCGAAATGCCTGCTGAGCACACGATAGACGTTGCCGTCGACCACCGCCACCGGCTCATCGAAAGCCATCGATGCAATGGCTGCAGCGGTGTAGTCGCCCACACCCTTCAGCTTGCGCAGCCCCTGAAAAGTGCGAGGGAAACCGCCCATCTGCACCACCTGCCGGGCTGCGAAGTGCAGGTTGCGGGCGCGACTGTAGTAGCCCAGTCCCTGCCACAGCCGCAACACCTCGTCTTCGGTGGCCTGGGCCAGCGCTTCCACCGTGGGCCAGCGCTGCACGAAACGTTCCCAGTAGTGCCATCCTTGCTGCACACGCGTCTGCTGCAAAATAATCTCGCTCAGCCAAATGGCATACGCATCACGCGTGCCACGCCACGGCAACTGGCGTCCGTTCTCGCCAAACCAGCGCAGCAGCACAAGTGAAAAACTGCTATAACCCGCTTCTTCCTTCATGCCCACATGCTTCAAGATTAGTTTTTACTGCAAAGGTAGTGTTTTTTTTCCTTTTCAAACAAGACTTCACTGCCAATTCAACCTGTACGCCGCAAAAAACGGCTTTTTCGGCTAAAATGTTTGCACAACTAAAAAAAAATGTGTTACTTTGCACATAGTTTTAAAACATTTCAAAAACATTAACTAAAAGACAAGAAAGTTATGAAGAAATTCTTAATGTCAATTGTGGCAGTTCTCTTTGCTGCCAACTCATTTGCTCAGTACAGCAGTGGTGGCTTCTCGCTCAGCGAGAGCACGGTCTATTATGGTGTGCGCGTTGGTCTGAACCTGAGCACGCTTACTGGCGACGGAATGGGCGACTTTGGTATGAAGCCCGGTCTCAACGTAGGTCCGACGATTGGCGTTCGCGTCAGCGAGACGACCCCTGTATTCCTCGAGAGTGGAGTCTACTTCTCGATGCAGGGTGCCAAGGATGGCGACAACAGCATTGCACTGAACTACTTCAAAATCCCCGTGCTGATTAAGTATGGGGTGCAGGTGAGCGACGAATTTGCCGTACTGCCATTCCTGGGTCCCACAATTGCATTTGGCGTTGGTGGTGACTGGAAGACAGCTGGCGCAGGAAGCGTTTCTTCCTTCGGAAAAGGCAAATTCAATCGTTTCGATGCCGGCATCCGTTTTGGTTGCGGTGCCGAGTGGAACAAGCTCTATCTGGAACTGGGCTATGAGTTTGGCATCACCAACATTGCTGACTGGAAGAAAGATAATGGCATTGACGACGCTTCGGCTCACAATGGCAACCTGTTCATCAACTTCGGCGTGAACTTCTAAGCAGAGCATTCCACATACAGACCAACCATACTGGCAGGCTTTCATCCTCCTTATCAGGATGGAAGCCTGCCTTTTTCTTTGTCAGTTTTTCTCGAGTTTCGCAACTACCATGTAAGCATTTCCACCTACATGCATCATCACAAATCTCTCAAAACCCTTGTTTTTCCTGGAAAAACAATTTGTTTTCTCAGCAAAAACAATTTGTTTTCTCGGCAAAAACAATTTGTTTTCAGCAGAAAAACAACTTGTTTTCAGTGCGAAAACAAAAAAAACAGACGACCAATTGACGGTTGTCATTATGTAGGGGCAGGACCTGTGCCAGCCCGCTTGCACCCGAAAGGGCAATTTTTTTCGTTTTTTCACCCTTGCTCTGACAAACGGGCTGGCACAGGGCCTGCCCCTACAATCGTTCAACCATACAGGTCGAAAACATATCGTTCAAAAAAAATGGGCAGCAACGAACGGCTTTTCTTCCGTCGTTGCTGCCCACCTTATTTATAAATATACAACTGTCGCTATTTCACCATGATTTTCTTTCCACCAACAATGTTGATACCCTTGCGGGGTACAACTTCATAAGTTGTCAATGGTCTCCACGGAGAGCCCCGTGTATTTTGCTATCAGTTCTGCAGGCATGCCGTCGGCCTTCATGCGTCGAGCTGACTCCACAGCCTTTCTTGTTTCTCCTTCAGCACGGCCTTCAGCCAAACCTGCCTCACGACCTTCAGCCAAACCTGCCTCACGACCTTCAGCCAAACCTGCCTCACGACCTTCAGCCAAGCCTTCGGCGCGGGCCTCGTCGCGCATGGTGTCCCACGAATCCTTGGCGGCATGCACGCTCACCATGTAGTCAATGTAGGCATTGCGC
>CACXUV010000048.1 GCA_902770845.1 uncultured Prevotellaceae bacterium | reverse complement strand
CGACCCTTCGTTCACGGGCGAGAGTGGCGGCGAGCCACGCCGCATGGCTTCGCCCGACATCAACACCGAGGACATCCTGGCTGCCGTAGACTTCCTCTCGGTGCAAGACAATGTAGACGCTGAGCGCATCGGCATCATTGGCATCTGCGGCTTTGGCGGCATGGCTGTCAATGCTGCGGCCATCGACCCGCGCATCAAGGCCACGGTGGCCGTCACCATGTACGACATGAGCAAGGTGAACGTGGAGGGCTATTTCAAGAGCGAAGACACCGCCCAGCAGCGCATGGCCAAGCGCAAGGCCCTGGCAGCACAGCGCACCGAGGACTTCAGGAGTGGCACCTACAAGCGTGCTGGCGGCGTGATCGATCCGCTGCCCGACGATGCTCCCTGGTTTGTCAAGGACTATCATGCCTACTACAAGACCAAGCGCGGCTATCATGAGCGCAGCGGAAACTCTACCGACGGATGGAACGTGACGGGCTGCCAGTCGTTCCTCAACCAGCCGCTGTTGGCATGGGCTCACGAGATTGAGACGCCCGTGCTGCTCGTTCACGGCGAGAAGGCTCACTCGCGCTACTTCAGCGAGTATGCCTTTGAGAAAATGACGGGCAAGCACGTTGAGGGGCAGAGCGCCAAGGAGGGCAACAAGGAACTGCTCATCATTCCCGGTGCATCGCATGTGGACCTCTACGACGATGTGGCCCAGGTCGTTCCCTACGACAAGATTGAGGCTTTCTTTGATGAAGAGTTGAGAGCTAAGAATTGAACTCTATCAAAATTAGTTGATGTGAAGCAATGCTTTAGAAAAGCAATGAAAAACAAAATAAGTAGGGTATTGGCGTGGAAAAATTTAATTAAGAGTTATAGATGACCCAAAAACTGATTGTGGCCGCTGCAGCATTGTTGCTGTCGGCTGGTCTGAAAGCACAGAACAATATGGAACTTTCTAACAGACAACAAGCATTTGTGGCCATTGCTGCCCATGAGGCCAAGGGCGATTTGCAGGGGCTGAAGGTGGCCCTGAACGATGGATTTGAAAACGGCGTTACCATCAGCGAGGCCAAGGAGGCCCTGTCGCAGCTTTATGCCTATACGGGCTTTCCGCGTTCGCTGAACGCGCTGGGCGCCTTGCAGCAGGTGCTGGGGGAGCGCGAGGCTGCTGGCCTGAAGACTGAGGCTGGCCGCGAGGCCGACGCACTGCCCGCCGACTATGATGCGCTGAAGCAGGGCACCGAGGTGCAGACGCGGCTGACGGGGCAGCCCTTCAACTATGCGTTTGCACCGCAGACCGACTATTATCTGAAGGCCCATCTCTTTGGCGACATCTTTGCCCGCAACAACCTTTCGTTTGCCGAGCGCGAGATGGTGACCGTGAGTGCCATTTCGGCCCTGCCTGGCTGTGAGCCGCAGCTGAAGGCCCACGTGGCAGGTGCACGCAACATGGGCGTGAGCGATGCCCAGCTGCACGCCATTCCCGAGGTGCTCCGCCAGCGCGTAGGCGAGACCGAGGCCGTGCGATGCGAGCAGGCTGTGGCAGCGGTGTTTGGCGAAACGGCTGAGGCTGCAGAGACCGTAGACTTCAGCGTATGGCCAAAGGGCGAGCCGAACCCCTATGGAAAATACTTCACAGGCCGCAGCTATCTGGCACCGCTCAACGCTGAGAATGGCGGGCCCACGAACGTGACCTTCGAGCCGGGATGTCGCAACAACTGGCACATTCACCACAAGCAGGTGCAGGTGATCATTTGTGTGGCTGGCCGTGGCTGGTATCAGGAGTGGGGCAAGCCTGCTGTGAAGATGGTGCCCGGAACGGTCATTGCCATTCCGGCCGAGGTGAAGCACTGGCACGGGGCTGCACGCGACTCGTGGTTCCAGCACCTCACGTACCACACCCACGTGGCACCCGATGCGTCGAATGAATGGTTGGAACCCGTAGACGATGCAACTTACAACAAGTTGTAAGCCTTGGACAGGTGACATAAAGAAGGGAATGTGCCCAAACGCAGGGCACACACAGAAAAAGAAAGAGGATGTGCTCAAATGCAGAGCACATCCTCTTCTTGTCGTATTGCTTGGACAGCAGCCGCTTGCTTAGGCCAGCAGTTTCTTCACCTGCTCATAAACGTTCTGGCCAGTGTAGCCCAGCTTTTCGTCGAGCACCTTGTAGGGAGCCGAGAAGCCGAAGCTCTGCAGACCCCAAACGCAACCGTCGGCACCAACAAGACCTTCGAGCGTTACGGGCAGACCAGCCGTGAGACCGAACTTCTTCTTGCCGGCAGGCAGCACGCTCTGCTGATATTCGGCAGACTGCGAACGGAACAGACCTTCTGAAGGAACGCTCACGATGCGCACCTTCACGCCATCCTTGCGCAGCAGTTCGGCACCAGCCTCGAGCGTGGAAACTTCTGAACCGGATGCCAGCAGAATCACGTCGTAGTTCTCGTCGCTGCCAGCCACGACATAGGCACCCTTGGTGGCCTGCGAGTAGTCGTTGCCTTCGGGCAGCATCTCAATGTTCTGACGAGAGAAGATGAGGGCCGTGGGCGTCTCGGTGTTCTCCATGGCCATGCGCCAGCAAACGGTGGTCTCTTCGGCATCGGCAGGGCGAACAACCAGCACTGAGTTCTTGCCGTGGTGGTTCTTCAGCTTCTCCATCAGGCGAATCTGTGCTTCCTGCTCCACGGGCTCATGGGTGGGACCGTCTTCGCCCACGCGGAAGGCGTCGTGAGTCCAGATGAACTTCACGGGCAGTTCCATCAGGGCTGCCATGCGAACGGCGGGCTTCATGTAGTCGCTGAACACAAAGAACGTGCCGCAAGCGGGAATCACACCGCCATGCAGGGCCATGCCAATGCAGCAGCAAGCCATCGTGAGCTCGGCCACACCTGCCTGGAAGAAAGCACCGCTGAAGTCGCCGCGCACAATGTTGTGGGTCTTCTTCAGGAAACCGTCGGTCTTGTCTGAGTTGGAAAGGTCGGCCGATGCACAAATCATGTTGGGCACCTGCTCTGCCAGTACGCTCAGCACGGTGGCCGAAGCACCGCGCGTGGCTGCACCAGCCTTCTGCTGCACCTTGCTCCAGTCAATCTTCGGTGCCTTGCCGCTGAACCACTCTTCCAGCTGCTTGGCCTGCTCGGGATGACCCTTGGCCCACTCGGCCTTTTCGGCATAGCGCTGGGTCACAATCTTCTTCAGCTCCTCAGCACGCTTTGCATAGAGCTCCTTCACTTCGGGGAAGATCTGGAAGGGATTCTCGGGATCGGCACCCAGGTTCTTCATCGTGTTGATGTAGGCATCGCCACCCAGAGGTGCACCGTGTGTGGCGCAGTTGCTCTCGTAGCTGCTGCCATCGGCCTTGCGGGCACCCTTGCCCATGATGCAGTGGCCAATAATCAGGCTGGGACGCTCCTTTTCGGCCTGAGCCTTCTTGATGGCCTCGCGAATCTGGTCAACGTCATTGCCGTTGATTTTCTGCACATACCAGCCCCAAGCCTCGTATTTCTTGGCTGTGTCTTCCACGGTCACCACTTCGGTGCGTGTGGAAAGCTGAATATCGTTGGCATCATAGAACATGATGAGGTTGTCGAGTCCCAGTGTTCCGGCAATGCGACCTGCACCCTGCGAAATCTCTTCCTGCACGCCACCGTCGGAGATGTAGGCGTAGATGGTCTGGTTCATCACGTTGCCCAGACGAGCCTTCAGGAACTTGGCTGCGATGGCGGCACCCACGGCAAAGGTGTGGCCCTGGCCCAGAGGACCGGATGTGTTCTCAATGCCGCGTGCAATCTCGCGCTCGGGGTGGCCGGGGGTCACCGAACCCCACTGGCGCAGCTGCTGCAGGTCGTCGAGTGTGTATTTTCCGATGAGGCAAAGCTGAGAGTAGAGCATCGGAGCCATGTGGCCGGGATCCAGGAAGAAGCGGTCGCGTCCTTCCCATGAGGGGTTCTCGGGATCGTAGACCAGGAACTCGCTGTAGAGCGTGTTGATAAAGTCGGCACCGCCCATGGCACCACCAGGATGTCCGCTCTTGGCTTTTTCTACCATCGAGGCAGCCAAAATTCGGATGTTGTCGGCTGCCTTGTACATTACTTTGTTGTCGTTTACCATAACAATCGTTTTTTATTGGGTTTGTTTGTTAGTTAGTAATTAGGTTGCAAATATACGTCTTTTTATTTATAATACCGTTCTTTCTTGAAAGAATTTTGCAAAAACGCTGCAAAAACGGCCTTAACGGATGGTCACTTGCGTGGCTCCATAGCTGTATTCCTGAAATGAAGCATCCTGATGGCTGTATTGCTTGAAGCGGTATTGCAGGTCGTTGAGGAGTGCGCGGCGCAGCACGCCTTCACCTTTGCCGTGGATGAAGACAATGCGCGTGCCTTTCTTTTTTTCATATTCCTTCAGCGTTTTTCTGAACACGTCCAGCTGGTAGTTCAGAATGTCGGTGGGCGTCATGCCTTGGGTAGACTCCAAAATCTCGTCGGCATGCAGGTCCACCACGATGGGGCCGCCCTCTTTGTGGGCTGGCGTGATAAGCGGACGTGGCTTTTGCTCTTCCTTCTTCTGAAACATCTCTTCCTTCAGTCGCTTGGGATCAACGAAGAGCGGCTTCAGCGGCCGGTCGTTTTCGATGATGGGGTAGATGAGTGCCGGCTGTTCAAAATAGTCGTTTTCCTGAAAGGTGTGCAGCTTGTAGAACTTCACGGCATCAATGCGGAACTGGGCATCGACGGCTGGCTTCAGCAGGAAGTTCTTGTCGCGCTTGTAGGGCAGGATCTGCACGGCAACACGCTCCAGTTCGTTCAGGATTTCGCGTCCGAACTCTTCGATATACAGCTTGGTGTTGGGTTCCACCTCGGCAGTGGTGCGGAGGTGCCAGCTGTTGCCTTCGGAAGAGAGATAGCTGAAGCGCATGTAGTAGTTGGAATCGTTGATGAAGTAGGCTTCGAAGCGTGTCTGTGTGAGTTCCTTCATGTCGATGGGCACGAAGGCCAGATAGGCCGACAGTTGTTCGCCGCCCTTGCGTTCCTCGGGTTGTGTCTTGAAGGTGATGGGCCTGTCGGCAGGCTCCACCTCTTTCTCTTCTTGCTGTTCCTGTTGCTTCATCTCAACAATGTGCTGCGTTTCGTAGTTCTCTTCGCCAATGACCACCACTTCGCTGATGCGCATGGGCACTTCGAAGCCGTCGGCATCTTCTACCAGCACAATGTCATTGCCTTGGAAACCGGCCACGCGACCGCCTCCTATCTCATTCAGAAATCTTACTTTGTCTCCTTTTTTCATGATGTGATTGCTTGTGTTTCTTTGTTTTTGTGCAAAAAGAGACCGCATGGCCAAACAGTGTGGCATGGGTCTCTTCTTGCAGTGTTGATACTACTGAACAATTTTGAACCGCACGCGGAACGAGCGTTCCATTTCATCCCAGTTGGTGCCCAGCATTTCGAAGCGTCCTATCTGGGCGGTGCTGCGCACATGCTTGCCAATGCAGGGGCAAACGTCGTAGTCGCCTATGCGCACCAAACGGATTGTTTCGCTGGCATCGCTGGGCAGGCGGTCGAGCTGAATGCCTTCGGGAAGATTGTCGCGTGTGACGAACTCGAACGTCACGGGCAAATCCTGCTCTATCAGTTCGTTCATTCGCCGTTCTATCTCGCGCTCTTCCTTGCGGTCGGGCTTGTGGTCCAGATGAAAGCTCATCTTGCTTTTCTTCCGTTCCACATGGGCATTATAGCTGCGACCGCAACTAAAAAGCCGTATCATGGTCTGGTTGAGCAGATGCTCCGCCGTGTGGGCTGGGGGAAACTCGTCCTTGTTGTGGTCGTTCAGTTCGGGTGTCATTGCTATTTTATTTTGCATACGATGCCGTCGTAGGGGGCCATGTGCAGTTCCAGCACATCGTCCTTTTGCAGCTCCAGTTCGAACGATGCACCACTGAACAGCTCGGTGGCTGTGTAGACCTTTTCCTTGATGCCCAGGCAGTCGAAGGCATGGGCTGGCAGGGTGAGGTTCATTTGCACAGGGGCGTCGTCGAAGTTGGCTACCACCAGCACCATCTCTTTGCCAGCCTTGCGCAGGAAGGCATACTGGCGCTGGTACTGCTGATTCACATACATAAGGTCGAACATCTCGCCTTCGGCAATGGCTTTCTCCTTGCGGGCAAAGTTGAGCACCTTTGAGTAGACATCGGCCAGTTGCTTTTCCTCAGCCGACAGCTGGTTGGCATCGGCACGGCAAAGCGTGTCAATCGACCAGTAGTCGAAGATGGTGGTCTTGCCATCCTGTCCGCTGAAGCCTTCCTTGTCCATACCGCGCTCGCCATACTCCTGGCCTGCATAGACCATGAACGGGTTCTGCTGCATCAGGGCGTTGACGATGAGTGCCGGCATGGCCTTGCGTCCGTTGCCGGCAAAGAAGTCGCTGGCAATGCGTTGCTCGTCGTGGTTCTCCAGGAAGTAGAGCATGTGGTCGCGAATGTCGTCGCATGCCTGCCATGCCTGGGTGATGGCATTGGTGTTGCTGCGATGGCAAATCACGTTGCGCATGGTGTCGTACATGCCCACCTTGTCGTAGAGGTAGTCGAAGCCCGAAGCCAGGTAGTTGCGGTATTCATTGGGATTATAAACTTCACCGATGAAGATAATCTCGGGGAATTTCTCCTTGACCTGCTTGGTGGCCCATGCCCAGAACTCGGCAGGCACCATTTCGGCCATGTCGCAGCGGAAAGCATCGACGCCCTTGCCAGCCCAGAACAGCAGGATGTGGAGCATCTTCTTCCAGGTTGAAGGGATGGGGTCGAAGTGGCCTACGCGTCCGGCATAATAGTCTACGCCGTAGTTCAGCTTCACTGTCTCATACCAATCGTTCATGCCGGGGGCATTGTCGAAGTGGTCATTGCCAGTGGCCTTGGCCGGAGTTTCTTCATAGGGCTGCTTTTCGCCGTGATAGGTGTCGAAGTAGGGCGAAAGCGACTGGCCAGGACAATAGTAGAAGTTGTTCTGCGGGTCGAAGCCCTTTTCCTGATTGTCGCCTGTTCCCAGGTCTTTCACACCACGTGGCTTGCAGATGGACTTGTACTGGCGGGCTACATGGTTGGGCACAAAGTCGATGATGAACTTCAGTCCGGCTCGGTGCGTGCGGCTCAGCAACTTCTCGAACTCGTCCATGCGGTTCTCCACGTTCACGGCCAAGTCGGGATCCACGTCGTAATAGTCGGCAATGGCGTAGGGCGAACCGGCCTTGCCTTTGATCACGGCAGGATGCTGGCGCGGAATGCCAAAGGATTTATAGTCGGTCTGGGTGGCGTGGCGAATGATGCCAGTGTACCATACGTGGGTAATGCCTTTCTCACGTATTTTCTTCAGTTCCGACGAGGTGAAGTCGTTCATCTTGCCCGATCCGTTTTCCTCAATGGAACCGTTCTCCTTGCGTGTGGTGTTGCGGTTGCCATAGAGGCGGGGCAGTACTTGATAGATAATGATCTTCTGTTTCATGTAGGCTTGTAGATGTTGTCTTCTTATTCTATTCCGTGTGCAGTCACGTTGCGGTCAATCTTGGCAATCATGCCTTGCAGGGCCTTGCCGGGACCACACTCGGTGAAGTCGGTGGCGCCATCGGCAATCATCGACTGCACACACTGTGTCCAGCGCACGCTGCTGGTGAGCTGGGCAATCAGGTTTTGCTTGATTTCTGCGGGATTGGTGTGGGGCTTGCCGTCCACGTTCTGATAAACGGGGCACATGGGCTCCTTGAACTCTGTCTTCTCGATAGCTGCCTGCAGTTCGTCCTTGGCAGGCTGCATGAGTGGCGAGTGGAAGGCACCGCCCACCTTCAGGGGCAGTGCGCGCTTGGCACCGGCGGCCTTCAGCTGCTCGCACGCCTCGTTGATGGCGTCAATGTTTCCGCTGATGACCAGCTGGCCGGGGCAGTTGTAGTTGGCAGGAACCACTACGCCCTTGCCCATCTTTGACACTTCGGCGCAGATTTCCTCAATCTTCTCATCGGGCAGTGCAATGATGGCAGCCATGGTCGAGGGCTGAGCCTCGCAGGCTTTCTGCATGGCCATGGCACGGGCGTAGACCAGGCGCAGTCCGTCTTCGAATGAGAGTGCACCTGCAGCAACCAGGGCAGAAAACTCGCCCAGCGAGTGGCCGGCAGTCATTTGGGGCTGGAAGGCATCGCCCATGCAGATGGCCGAAATGACGGAGTGCAGAAATACGGCTGGCTGTGTGACCTTGGTCTGCTTCAGGTCGTCGTCGGTTCCTTCAAACATGATGTCGGTGATGCGGTAGCCCAGAATATCGTTGGCTTTCTCAAAAAGTTCTTTTGCTGTGGCGTTGTTGTCGTACAGGTCTTTGCCCATACCAACAAACTGTGCTCCCTGTCCGGGAAAAACAAATGCTTTCATCTTCAGTTTTTATCAAGTTTTGTTGTTATAATTTTTTGCGGATGCAAAATTACTACTTTTTTCTTTAGTATTGGCTCTTTTTAGGGAAAAAGTGTCATTTCTCATAGAAATAATAGTACCAGTAGCTGCCTTTGTATTGGCTGGCCACCCTGGCCTTGCGCTCGCTGTATAGAGGAAATTGGGCCTCCAGTTGCTGCAGGTTGGCCCAGTCTTCGTCCATCACGGCGTTGCTGTAGACGGTCACGGGGTGCGACCGGCGGTGGGCATAGAGCGTGAGTGCTTCGCGGTAGTGGCGTGGCAGTGAGTCGTTGACCTTATAATAATAAGATAAGGTACGCGCGAAGCGGTCGATGTCGCGGTCGATGAGCATGCCACACAGTTTGTAGTCGGCTGCAGCCGGTGTGGCCAGCGAGTCTTTTTCCAGCAGTTCCAGATAGTGTGCCGTTTGGTTGATGCCCACAGGCCGTGCGCCCAGATGGCGGAAGATGCTGTCGGGGCTGATGAGCAGTGTGCGCGATTTGCTGCCGCGCAATGGCAGCAGGTCGCTGCCACTTCCTGCAATGGGATACTCAAACAGACGCTCTCCCAGCTGTCGTTTCAGCGACAGGGCATAGGCGCGCAGCATGGTCAGATGGCAATTGGTTTCATGCGACTCTTCGCCCACTCTCAGCGCTTCGTCTATGTTGCCCTGCAGCAGTGCTGTTTCGGCGTGGGCCCTGTAGTGGAACACGGCATTGGTGTTGCTGATGGCAGCCACGGCCAGCATCATGCAGACCATTTGCAGCATGTTCAGCCACACGCGTCGCGAAAAAAGCCCCGTGGGTTCATTGTCCTTGTCAGAGGGGCTTATCTTTCGTGCCAGCCATACCACCAGGAGCCAGAGCACCAGTATAGTGGGAATGGCCCAGCACCAAATGCTGCTGCATGCATGCTGTCCCACGTCGGGATCCACATGGCTGATGATGGCTAGCAGCAGCATGGAGGGCAGATAGGTGAGTGCGTGGGTGCGACGGCGCAGTCGGGTGACAAAAGCCACTATTTGCTGCAGTGCCATGAGCGCACCAGTGATGAGCACAGCACCCAGTGTGCGGTCGTAGCTGGTCTGACCCTTGCTCAGTATATGCTGCCCCACGGCCAGTACATCGGCTTGGAAAAAATAGAGCCAGGCAAGGGAAAAGGCAGAAAAGACAACGGCACACATCACTTGCGTAGTGATGGTGCCGTTTTTCTTATATGGATCGTGATACTTCATTTACAACGCTCAATTCTTCTTCAGGACCACAGCCGAACGGGCGGGGATGTAGAGCTTGAGCCACTCCTTGTGGTCGTTCACGTAGAGTGGGTCGTAGTTGGTGAAGTGAGTCATGGTGTCGTCGGCAAAGCCAAAGCCGCCAAAGTCCTTCGAGTCGGTGTTCAACACCACGTCATACGAGCCTGTGGGCACCAGGAATCCGTAGTCGGTGAACGATTGGGTGGGGGAGAAGTTGAACACAAAGAGCAGGTCGCCACGCATGAAGGCCAGCACCTGGTCGCCATCGTTGTGCCAGATCTCTACCACGGGTTTGTTCTGGAAGTTGCGGACGCTCTTGATTACCTTCAGCATCTCGCGGTCGAAGTCGCCCAGCCAGTGGTAGCACAGCTCCTGGTTGTCCACCAGGTTCCACTGTCGGCGTGCATACTTGTACGACCAGCCGTTGCCTTCGCGTGGGAAGTCAATCCATTCCGGATGTCCGAACTCGTTGCCCATGAAGTTCAGATAGCCGCCGTTGATGGCAGCCGCCGTCACCAGTCGGATCATCTTGTGCAGGGCAATGCCTCGCTCGGCCACGCCATTGATGTCTTTCTTTGCGAAGTGCCAGTACATGTCGGCATCGATCAGGCGGAAGATGATGGTCTTGTCGCCCACCAGTGCCTGGTCGTGGCTTTCACAGTAGCTGATGGTCTTCTCGTCGGGGCGGCGGTTCTTCACCTCCCAGAATATCGACGAAGGTTTCCAGTTCTCGTCGGCCTGCTCCTTGATGGTCTTAATCCAGAAGTCGGGAATGTTCATGGCCATGCGGTAGTCGAAGCCATAGCCGCCATCCTCGAACTTGGCAGCCAGACCAGGCATGCCGCTCACCTCCTCGGCGATGGTGATGGCATCGGGGTTCACCTCGTGGATGAGCAGGTTGGCCAGTGTGAGGTAGCAGATGGCCTCGTCGTCCTCATGTCCGTTGAAGTAGTCGCCATAGCCGCCGAAGGCCTCGCCCAGGCCGTGGCTGTAGTAGAGCATCGAGGTGACGCCGTCGAAGCGGAAACCGTCGAAGTGGAACTCCTCGAGCCAGTACTTGCAGTTGGAGAGCAGGAAATGCTTCACGCTGTCGTTGCCGTAGTCGAAGCAGAGCGAATCCCATGCGGGGTGCTCGTGACGGTCGCCGGCGCAGAAGAACTGATTGGGGTCGCCACAGAGGTTGCCTAGGCCTTCCACTTCGTTCTTCACGGCATGCGAGTGAACAATATCCATGATGACCGAGATGCCCAGCTTGTGAGCCTCGTCGATGAGGGCCTTCAGTTCTTCGGGAGTGCCGAAACGGCTGCTGGGAGCAAAGAACGAACTGACGTGGTAGCCAAAGGAACCGTAGTAGGGGTGCTCCTGAATGGCCATGACCTGAATGGCGTTGTAGCCATCCTTGGCCACACGTGGCAGCACATTCTCGCGGAACTCGTTGTAGGTGCCCACTTTCTCTGCATCCTGGCTCATGCCCACGTGGCACTCATAGATGAGCAGTGGGTTCTTCTTGGGCTTGAAGCCGGCCTTCTTCCAGATGTAGGGCTGTTTGGGATTCCACACCTGAGCCGAGAAAATCTTGGTCACATCGTCCTGCACCACGCGGCGGCACCATGCTGGAATGCGCTCGCCTTCGCCGCCGTTCCACTTCACTTTCATCTTGTAGAGCTGTCCGTGCTGCAAGTCTTTCTCCTTCAGCTTCAGTTCCCAGTTGCCCGTGCCTTCAATGCGGTGGCAGCGATAGCGTTCGTCTTCCTTCCAGTCGTTGAAGTCGCCAATGAGATAGATGTCGGTGGCGTTGGGTGCCCACTCGCGGAATACCCAGCCACGTCCCAGTTTGTGCAGGCCGAAGTAGAGGTGGCCTGTGGCAAAGTCGGAGAGCGTCTTCTTGCCGTTCTGCGTCAGTTGGTTCAGTTTCCACAAAGCGTGGTCGTGACGGCCGCGAATGGCATCCTCAAAGGGTTCGAGCCAGCCGTCGTTCTGCACGAGGCCAATGTGCTTGGGGGCCTCGGCTATGAGTTGTTTTTTTGTTCTTGGCATAATGATTGTTGTTTTTTAGGGGGATGGGCCTCGTGGGGCCTGTGTAGCCCTGTTCTACGCTTTTACCTTGAAAATTGCTTTCTTGATTTCCGGCACCATCGAGATGCAGGGGGCATGACCGTCTTGCGGGAAGAAGATTGCAAACATGCCGGGCTGACAGTCAACGAAGCTCTCGGCCATCAGGTCGCCATATTTTGTGATGTCCTTTTCGGCATTGTAGGGTGTTTCGGGCAGATGGCAAAGTGGGGTGTAGCCAAAGGTTTCGGGAGCGTCGAGCGGAATCTGGATGTCGATCATGTTGCGGTGGGTTTCCAGCACGGCAGCATCGGGTGTGCGGCCTTTGGCGGTGGTGATGTTCACGAACAGGTCTTTGCCCTTGATTTCGTGCTTGCCAGCCTCCAGGGCGTTCAGGTCGTTGTTGTTGATAAACTCTACCACGTCTTTGAAGAGTGGGTTCATTGCCTCATACTTAGCGAGGTTGTCCAGTGTGTCGATTACCATAAAATATGTAGTTTTTTAGTTAACCTTGTCTATCTGTCCAGTTGGCGGTGTCCACGGGTGTAGGTGCCTTGGGCTGTGATGTTGCCGTTGCGGTCTTTCTCCACGAAGCGTCCGTCGCGTTTTCCGTTGGCGTAGTTGCCTTCAAAGCGCTTGCCATCTTTGTTTTCCTCGATAGATTTTCCGTTGCGCAGCCCGTTCTTGAACACGGCCTTGAACTTCGACCCGTCGGCCAGGTGGCCAATACATTCGCCTTCGGGCAGTCCGTTCTTGAAGGTTCCGTCTACCACGTCGCCCTGCTTGGTGGTCAGCTTGCCTTTGCCGTTGGCCTGGTCGTTCTGCCACTGGCCCACGTAGGTGTTGCCGTTCTGCCACACCAGTGTGCCTTGTCCGTGCTTGTTGCCGTTGCGGAACTGTCCGGTGTATTTGTCACCGTTGGCATAGCGGCAGATGCCGGTGCCGGAGCGTTCGCCTTGCAGGTAGTCGCCTTCGTAGACGTCGCCGTTGTGGAAGCGGTAGATGCCTTTGCCGTGCATCAGGTCGTTGGCAAACTGGCCCACGTAGACGTCGCCGTTGGCATAGCGGAAGGTGCCCTTGCCGTGCTTCAGGTCGTTTTGCCACTGCCCCTCATAGCTGGAACCGTCACTCCAGCAGAACGTTCCCTTGCCGTTTTTCTTGTCGGCCTTCCACTCTCCGTCGTAGAAAGCTCCGCTGGCAAAGGTGTAGACGCCGCGTCCTTCGCGCTGGTCTTCCTTCCACACGCCGTCGTATTTGTCGCCGTTGAAGTAGTACATCGTGCCATGCCCCTGCTGGTAGTCTTTGTACCACAGACCGTCATAGCGGTTGTTGTTCATGAAGTAGTAGGTGCCTTTTCCGTGCTGGTGGTCCTGCAGCCATTCGCCTTCGTATTTCTCGCCGTCGCTGAAGGTGTAGACGCCGTAGCCCTGGCGCTTGCCTTTCACGTAGGCGCCTTCATACCAGTCGCCATTTTCATACACGGCTTTGCCTTTTCCATGTGGTTTTCCTGCTGCTATTTCGCCGTTATATTCGCCGCCATCCTTGGTGGTGGTCGAGCCCAGTGTGATCTTCTGGGCATGTGTGATGTTGGGCGTCAGGAGGAAAGCTATTGTGAGTATATGTAGTCTTAATTTCATTTCGTTCTGCATTTTACCCCCCAAAAGTACAAAAAAAAAAGCCTACAGGCAAAGAAATTAAGATTTATTTATAAAGTTGTGGGAATTTTCAAGAAAACTGCTTGCGCCAGAAGCGTTCAGTGATGTCCTGAAACGTGCCGTCGTCTTGTTTCCGATAGAGGCGCTGGTTGGTGGTGGGCTTGTTGAGTGGTCCCAGGTGGCGGATGTAGGGGCCCACCTTGATGTAGTCGAAGTCGGTCTTGTTGATGGCCGACGGAATGCGCAGTCGGCCGCTATACCAGGCCACCTTGAACTGTGCGTGTTCTTCGTGAATGTACTGTGCCAGCAGGTTCACGCCCATGGGGTCGGCATCGCCCCCCATGAAGCTGATGCAGGTGATGTCGTTGCCGTATTGTGCCACGAAGTGGTCTATGGCGTTGGTGTCTAAGGGCAGTCCCACGTCGTCCCACAGGTAGTGGCTGTGACACCCGGGACAGTGACACGGGCAATTCGAGATGTTGATTGCCAGTGTCACTTCGTCGGGTATTTCTTGAAAAACAATATCGGTGTTTGCGTATTTTAGCATATCATTTGTGCAGGCCATGCGGTGTTCTGTCCACCGTGGTCTTAGGCTTGTGCGGCATGCGCGTAGTATCGGCGTGCGGCTTCTTCCGTTGAAGGTGAAGTAGTTGCAGCCCTCCTTGGCGGCAATCTTCAGCAGCTGCATGTACTGCTGCTTCGACAGATGCTCTTCCAGGTTCAAGTGCAGGGCAGAGCCGCCAGTGAGGTGCTCAATGTAGGGGGCACCGTGCAGCTTGAACTTGTCGATGATGTCGAGCGAGTCGTCTTCCACCACGTAGAAGTAGCTGTTGTAGCAGTCGCGTGGCACGAAGTAGCCGTCTTCGCGATCCCACTTGGCGTGCTTCACGCCCACGTTCTCGGCTGGAATCATTTCGCAGTTGAACATCACCTCCTTCGTGCGATATTTCTTGTTGTATGTTTCAACCAGGCTCAGGATGCCCTGCACAAAGTGCTTGTAGTCGTCGTTGGGGGTGATTTTCAGTCCCATGAACTCGGCAGCCTCTACCAGGCCGTTGATGCCGATGGTGAGATACTGTCGCGCAATGTTGATGTAGCCGGCGTCGAACAGCGGCAGCATGCCGTGGGCCTGCAGCTCTTTCAGGTTCTCGTTGTAGGCCAGCTGCACTTTGTGGCACAGGTCGAGCACACCGCCCAGATACTCCAGATAGTCAATTTCGTGGTTCACGGCATACTGTATGCAGCGGTTCAGGTTGATGGTGAGCACCGACTTGGAGCCCGTCGACACGCCGCCGGCTCCCAGCGTGTAGCTGAAGCCGTTGTCGGTTATCTCGTTGCGCAGTCGGCAGCAGCTGGAGAGCGAGTCGGCATTGTCGCTCATGTAGGTGAAGAACGAGTGGCCCTCGCTGTACATTTCGGCCGTAAACTCGCCCCATTCCTTGTCTTTGCAGTCGCCGTTTTCGTCGACCAGCAGGGCCATTGTTTCCACGGGGAAGGTCAGCAGCGTTTTGGTGCGCTCCTTGTTGAACCATTTCATGAAGCGCTTTTGCAGCCACGACAGTCCGTCCCAGTCGGGCTTCGAGCCGTCGGGGAAGTAGAACTCGCCGAAGATGCTCTCGAAGTAGTAGCGGTCGTAGTAGGCCACGTTCCAGAACACGGCCTGATAGTTGCGTGCGCCGGTGGGCTGGTTCAGGGTGTACACAATCTGCTCGAAGCAGTCGGTTATCACCTTGTCGAGCGTTCGGTGCTTCAACGAGAGGTCGACCACCTCGTCGGCCCGTTTCCAGTAGTCCAAGCCGTATTCCTTGCCCAGGAAGTAGTTCATGTACATCAGAAACTCGGGCGTGGCGCAGGCACCGCTCAGCATCGAGCTCACCATGAACACCATGTTCACGAAACCACCGCAGAACGACTTCAGGTTGGTGGGCGCCGTAGAGTTGCCGCCAATGCTGGTGGTGCCGCCGATGAGCCAGGGATACATGGTGATCGAGGCGCAGTAGTTGGCCAGCGACGTTTCGTCGTTCTTATATATAAAGTGGTGTGTCAGCTTGTCAATGTATTCGTCGGCCAACTGCTTGCCAAACATCTTCTTGATGCGATCGGTGAGCAGTCGGCGGTTCAGCCGGATGAAGTTGCTCTTGGGCAGCTCGCCAATGAGCGTGGCAATGTTCTTGTGCTCCACGTTGGCGTTGGCGTCGTATTTCGAGCCTGTGGCGGCATTCACCGACTCCATGTATTCCGACAGGAACATCATCTTCTCCAGCGTTTCGCGGTCTTCGGTGTGCTGCTGGCGATAGAGCATGAACGATTTTGCCACCTTGTAGAAGCCCTCGCGCATGAGTGCCTCTTCCACCTGGTTCTGAATGTCCTCCACCTTGATGTCGTCTCTGATGTTCAGGTGGCTCAGTATTTTCGAGATGGTGCCCAGGTCGGCAGGCTGGTCAACGCTTTCGAATGCCTTCACAATGGCGTTCATGATTTTGTCGAGCGAGAAGCGGTCTTTTGAACCGTCGCGCTTGGTGATGGTAAAGTTTTTTATTTCCATGTCGGTGTTCTATTGTTGTTGTTGGTTTTGTTTGCTTTTTCTGGTTTATGTCTTTTCTGTTTTGGAAAACTTTTTCCGTTTTTCTTTTTCCAAAGTTTTCCGTTTTAGAAAATCCTAATCGATTGCAAAGTTACATCTTTTTGCTGAAACGTGCTATGTTTTATTTGTCTTTAACATATTTTTTTCTAAGATATTTTGCAACAATGTTTTGTCCGTTCTTTTCGAGAACTTGAAAAATGACACTACAACCATCTGATTTTCAGTGGCTTGCAATAGGGCCTCCGTTATGTTGCAATAGGGCCTCCGTTGTGTTGCAACGGGGCCCTTATTGCATTGCAACGGGGGCCGAATTAGGACACAACGGGGGCCTCGTTGCAAACCAACCAAAAAGTTGTTGAAAATGATGGCGTTTCGGCCGGAATTTTGTAATTTTGCGGACGAAAAGAAAATAGTAAAAAAAGAAAATTATATTGACATGAAATTTGTTGCAATGATTCCTGCGCGCTATGCATCGACGCGCTTTCCAGGAAAGCCGCTGGCCATGCTGGGTGGCAAGACTGTGATTCAGAGAGTTTACGAACAGGCACGTGCAGCCGTGGGGCAGGCGTGGGTGGCCACCGACGACGAGCGCATCTTCATGGCCGTGGAGCGTTTTGGTGGCAAGGCTGTGATGACGAGCGACAAGCACCGCAGCGGCACCGACCGCATAGCCGAGGCGGTGGAGAAACTGGGCGTTGATGCCGATGTGGTAATCAACATTCAGGGCGACGAGCCTTTCATTCAGCAGAGTCAGCTGCAGACCGTGATGCAGCTCTTCGACGACCCGCGCACCCAGATTGCCACCCTGGGCAAACCCTTCGAGAGCATCGAGGCCGTTGCAAACCCCAACTCGCCCAAGATTGTGACCGACGTCGATGGCTACGCTCTCTACTTCAGCCGCAGCATCATTCCCTATGTGCGTGGTCGGGAGCAGCAGCAGTGGCTGAGCGAGTTTCCGTTCTTGAAGCATATTGGCCTTTATGCCTATCGCAGCGAGGTGCTGACCGAAATAACAAAACTGCCCCAAAGCCCTCTGGAACTGGCCGAGAGCTTGGAGCAGTTGCGATGGTTGCAGAACGGCTACCGTATCAAAGTGGGGCTCACCCAGGTGGAGACCGTGGGTATCGACACCCCGGCCGACCTTGAGCGCGCCGAGGCTTTCCTGCGCGAGCAAGCCTAACTGTGCCTCATTTCCTCCAGCAGCTGTCGCTGTCGTTCTGTCAGTGTGGCAGGCAGCGTCACGTTGTAGGTGATAATCAGGTCCTGTCCGCCGTGGCCTTTGCCACGCAGGCGCACCTTTGAACCGGGCTGTGTGCCCGGTTTTATTTTCAGCTTCAGCTTCTGGCCGTCGCGCAGGGTGATCATCACATTGCCGCCCAGCAGTGCCGTGTACATGTCGATGCCCACCTGGGCCTGCGTTTCCTGTGGTGTCTGCTGGGCCTGCTGGCGGCTAAAGCCACTGAAGCCTGCGCCACCACCGTGGCCAAACAGGGTCTCGAAGAACGAACTGAAGCCTCCGCCACCGCCCTTGAACGAGCCGAAGTCGAAGCCTTCGAAGGGCGAGCCTCCGGCGTGGAATCCGCCTCCTTGTCCGCCAAAAGCCTCGGCCTGTTGCCATTGTTCCCCATACTGGTCATATTTCTTGCGCTTCTCCGGATCGCCAATCACGTCGTAAGCTTCGTTCAGTGCCTGAAACTTTGCCTTCGCCTTTGGGTCGTCGGGGTGCAGGTCGGGGTGAAACTGCTTGGCCCTCTTCAGGTAGGCTTTCTTCACATCCTTCTGCGGAATGTCCTTGCTCACGCCCAGAATCTTGTAATAGTCAATGAATGCCATATCTGTGCCTCCTTTTCTTTTTTATTGATGCTACAGCAATTTTTGTGCCGAAACGATGGCAATACGAAAAAAAATAGTAATTTTGCACTCGAACTAATCATTTTTCCTGTTATATGAAGCATTCTATAAGCATCGTTCTGGCATCGCTGTGCCTGGCTTGTTCACAACCGGCTCTGTCGCAAACCAAGACCGTCAGGCTCAAGGTTGTCGAGACCAGCGACGTGCATGGCCATTTCTTCCCCTACGACTTCATCGGCCACAAGCCCCTGCGCGGCACGCTTGCCCGCGTCAGCAGTTATGTGGCCCAGCAGCGCCGCGACTATGGCGACCGCCTGCTGCTCATCGACAATGGCGACATTCTGCAGGGCCAGCCCTGCGTCTATTGGAGCAACTATGTGGTGCCCAACGACGTCAACCTGGGGGCCAGCCTCGTCAACTACATGGGCTACGATGCACAGACCGTGGGCAACCACGACGTAGAGACGGGACATGCTGTCTATGACAAGTGGATTCGCGAGGTGCGCTGTCCGGTGCTGGGGGCCAACATCGTGGACAAGCAGACACGGCAGCCCTACGTGCACCCCTATGCCACCTTCGTGCGCGATGGCGTGAAGATTGCTGTCCTGGGCATGATTACGCCCACCATCTCCTGCTGGCTCAATGAAGACATTTATCAGGGCATCGAGTTCACCGAAATGGTGCAGTGTGCACGCTACTGGGTTGACTATATAAAAAAGGTGGAGCGTGCCGATCTGATCTTCGGGCTTTTCCACAGCGGTCTTGAGGGCGGCATTAGGCTTGACAGCGGACTGGAAGAGAATGCCTCGAAGCGCGTGGCACAGGAGGTAGAGGGCTTCGATGCCATCTTCTTTGGCCACGACCACCAGGTGCACAATCTGCGTGTGAAGAATCCCAAGGGGCGCGAGGTGCTTTGCATCGATCCCTCATGCTACGCGCAGAACGTGGCCGAGGCCACCATCGAAGTGACCTTCTGTGATGGTAAGCTTGTCAGGAAAGACATTCAGGGAAAGATTGTCGACGTGCGCAACGAGCCCGTCGACGAGCAGTTGGTGGCTGCCTATCAGCCCAAGATTGACGAGATAAAGAAGTATGTTGACCGCCGCATCGGCACGTTTACCCATGCTGTCTCCACGCGCGACAGCTACTTTGGCCCTTCGGCCTTCACCGACTTCATCCACGAGTTGCAACTGCACATTTCGGGGGCCGACGTGTCGTTCAACGCTCCCTTGTCGTTCGATGCCCGCATCAATGCCGGCGACGTCACCGTGGCCGACATGTTCAAGCTGTATCGTTTTGAGAACAGGCTGTTTGTGCTTCGCATGACAGGACGCGAAATCAGGAAACACCTCGAAATGAGCTACGACCTATGGGTCAACACCATGACATCGGCCGCCGACCACCTTCTGCTCATCAGCAAGAGCAGCCGTGGCGACCAGCAGCGCATGGGCTTCACCAACTACACTTTCAACTTCGATTCGGCCTCCGGCATTGACTATGAGGTCGATGTCACTAAGCCCAACGGGCAGAAGGTGAACATCTTACGCATGACCAATGGCGAAGCTTTCGACGAGAACAGGTGGTATCGCGTTGTGATGAACAGCTATCGCGGCAATGGCGGTGGCGAACTGATCACGCGTGGTGCCGGCATTCCCAAAGACTCTCTCAACAGTCGCATTGTCTATCAGTCGCCTCTCGACCTGCGCCACTACCTCATGCAGGAGATTGAGCGTCAGGGCACTGTCAGTCCGCGTGCTGCCTCTAACTGGAAGTTCGTGCCTGAAGAGTGGACCAAGCCTGCTGCCCTTCGCGACCGCAAGCTCGTCTTTGGCGACTGAACAGAAAAAGACGCTATTCGTTGCTATCCCAAATGGACTGGCGCATGTAGCGCGATGCAGCATAGCCGGCATTGCCATTTTCATGCGCCTGGTTCGTGTCTAGGTCGTTGGCGTCGGGAGTGCTTATGGCTGTCAGATGCGATTCCATCTTGATGGCAATAACTTCCGTGGTGGGCTTTTGATAGTTTGATTTCATGTTACAGAATGTTTTTTCGTGCACGATTGTTTCTTCGTGTGCGATTGTTTCGTGAAAGTTTTCTTGTGATGTGATTTTATTTCTTGAGCATTTTTCTTCCGTTGGCAATGTAGATGCCCTTGGGCAGTTGCTGCAATGAGCTGCCCATGGCCTGCCCCCAAAGGTTGTAGAAGGTTGTTGGCCGTTTGGTGGTGGCGGGTTGCTGCTGAATGCCAGTTGTGCCGTAAGGGTCGTGCATCAAGCGTGATGCACGGCTTGTGGAGGGCACAACCATGTAGGCGCGCAGGCCGTTCATTTTGTTGGTGCTGGGAGCAGGTGTATAGAGATTTCCATCAGTGGCCAGGAAAATGTTGGAGCCATCGGTGCTCAGTGCTGTGGGACTGAAGATGCCTTTCAGGTAGTAGCCCGATTCAGCATCGCCGGCAGTCCCAGGCGTCGTTGCGCTGATGGTCACGGCGTTGAACTTGGGATTCGCAATCGTCTGACTGGTCTTCAGAATGAAGGGTTCTCCGGCAGGCACGGTGGCGTCTGGTTCGAAGTGGAACACCCCGTCGCTCACGCTCTTCAGCCTTTCTATTTCAATGTTGGCCCCTTCGATGCTCGAATTTGTAAACTCGAATGGCAGGCACAACGTGTTCCAAATATCTTTCTGCAGCGTCCGTTTCAGTGCCAGGTTTATCGTCTTTCCGCTGTAGCTGCTCAGCAGCTCTTCATTGTTCGCTTTGCTTTCATCAAGCGTGTCTGTCACCTCGGTAATCATGACATCGTCAAGGAAAACGTAACCGCCTTGGAAGGTGATGGTGGAGTTAGAATTTAAATTGATTTTGTCAATTATAATAACACTCCACTCTCCTTTTTTTATAGAAGATTTTTTGTTATACTCTTCTTCGTCTATCGTAACCTTCAAACTCGTTTTGTCATATTCTTCATTTAGATCTGAACCTGCTACCCAAAATGATAGTTTGCAAAGAGCATTTCTTTTTAGAGGAATTAGATTTATTTGATATTTGCTTTTTTTGTTTGAATACAAGTAAATACATTTGTTAGCGTCATAAATATCTTGAACTTTGTTATTAAAATAATCCATGAAAATATATTGTGTTAAAATATCTTCATTTATATATGCGTCAGTATGTTGTCTATACATAGAAGAAAAATCAAATATGTTATCATTACCTCCCACGCTATTGACATTATTAAACGATTCATAGAAAATGAAGTCAGGATTATTGTCCATGTATAATAAAGATACATTTGCAATTATGAAAGGATGCTGAATATTGTCTTGTCCAATACATGTAAACTTTAATCTTGAGAGATTATTACCATTACGGAATAATGTAGGAGAAAGTTTTGTTTTCACGTTTGCAGTTTCCATGAAATGCTTTGCAATGATTGTACCTTTCTCATTTTGTATTACCAGCGTATCATTGCCCTGCAAAGAAATTGCATCTAAAGTAAGGCGAGAGTTGCCGTTTAGAGGTGCAAGGGTTGGCGTAGTAATAGAACCTGGATTCGTTCCATTGCCTGCTTGAATATACATGTTTTCGTCAAACGCTGTGGTTATACAGTTTTCAAAAGTCCAGTTTTCATAACCTTCAATTGAGGTAATGGATATGCCTTGACTTAATTCATTTACAATAAGAGATTTGTTTAAAATTGTAACGGATTTTGAATAGCAGCAGCCTGTGCTTAGTATTAAAAATATGACAGGCAGGAGCAGGTGTTTAAAGAATAGATTATTCATGCTGTTGTAAAAATAGGGGGGATTTATTTCATGTATGGATTGTACTCCAACTCTGTGGCAATGGTGGTGGTGGGCCCATGGCCAGGATAGATCTTTGTGGCTGGGGGCAGCTGAGCCAAGACGCTGCGCAGACTGTGTTGCATGTCGGTCCATGAGCCACCGTCGAAGTCGGTGCGGCCAATGCTCATGCGGAACAGGGTGTCGCCAGTGAAGGCAGCGCCTTCCTCGGCGCAATAATAGACCAGGCCGCCAGGGGTATGGCCGGGGGTGTGAAGGGCTTTGAACTGGTGGGTGCCAAAGCCGATGCACTCGCCATTGGCAATGAAATGGCCAATGGGCGGGGTGGGACGGTCGTAGTCGAAGCCAAAGAGGTTGCGGGCTTGCTCTGCCATGTCGCGGGCCAGAAACTCATCGGCAGCATGCAACTGGGGCTGCAGCTGGAACTCGCTGTAAAGGGTGTCGTTGCCAAAGCAGTGGTCCAGATGGCCGTGGGTGCACAACAGGTGTACGGGGCGCAGCTGGTTGTTGCGCAGATAGTCTACGATGGCCTGGCGTTCTTCGGGGTAGAAAGCACCGCAGTCGATGACAACGGCCTGCAGCGTTTCGTCGCTGACGACGTAGGTGTTTTCCTGCAGCATGTTGCAGGAAAAGGTCTTGATGTTGATCATAGGGGAAGATAGATGCAGAATTTTTCCTGGAACCACTCTTCTTTGAACCACTGGCTGAGCTCGCAACTCTGAACCGTGCGTCTGTAGGGGCGCGTCTCTTCGGTGAGGTCGCCCCCCTTGAGGCAGAGCACACCGTTGGGCAGGGCGTTGAGTTGTTCGCGTGAGATATTCTTGCGCACAATCTTGACAAGCTGGGGCAGGGGCATAACGGCACGGCTGACAACGAAGTGGAACAGTCCTTTCTCTTCTTCTCCCCGCAGGTGACAGGGCTGGCAGTTGGAGAGTCCGATGGCTTGGCTCACCTCTTGGGCCACGCGTATCTTCTTGCCAGTGCCATCGATGAGCTTGAACTGGCATTCGGGAAACATGATGGCCAGGGGAATGCCGGGGAAACCACCGCCGGTGCCAAAGTCGAGTATGCGGGTGCCGGGGGCAAAGTTGGCGAAACGGGCGATGGCAAGCGAGTGGAGCACATGGTGCAGATAAAGGTTGTCGATGTCGCGACGCGAAATCACGTTGATCTTCTCGTTCCACTCGTGATACAAAGCATCAAGAGCGGCAAACTGTTGCTGTTGCCGTTCTGTGAGGTGGGGAAAATATTTGGTGAGTAGTTGTATCATTTGAGCTGCTCGCTGATGAATTGTTCCAGGTCTTGGCCGCGCAAGCCCTTCTCAAGGATGGTGCCCTGCTGATCGAGTACAATCATGAAGGGGATGGAGTTTACCATGAACTGTTGGGCAGCCTGCGACTTCCAGCCCTTGAGGTCGCTCAGCTGGGGCCATGTCATGCCCAGTTCCTTGATGGCTGCAGTCCATGCAGCGTTGTCTTCGTCGAGCGAGATGCCGATGATGCCGAGGCCCTGGTCGTGGTATTTCTTGTAGAGCTGCACCATGAAGGGCGTTTCCTGGCGACAGGGGCCACACCAGGAGGCCCAGAAATCGAGGATGGTGATTCGGTTCTGGCCCACAAGACTGAGGGCACTGACAGGCTGGCCCTCAGGATTGTTGAGGGTGAAGTCTTCTATGATGTTGCCTTTCTCGATGTGCTGAGCGGTCTTCATCTGTTCCTGAAACTCCTTGACAAAGCTGCGCTCGCGGAAATTGGCTGGCATCTTGTCGATGAGCTGCTGGCGGCGCTCGGGTGTGAGGTTGGCCTCGTCGGTGTAGTTGGCCACGATGAAGTAGCCCAGCTCGTTGTCGATGTTCTGTTCGGCAAGCTCAATGACTTTCTGCGACAGTTCGTTCTGCAGTTGCTGCAGCTTGGCCATGTTGTCGTCGAGCTGTGAGGCAAAGGCATCGTCCTGCGTGTCGGTGGCCGAGTGGTACTGCTCTTCCATGCGCTTGTAGTAGCTCATGGAGAGGTCGTTGAGTTGCTGCCAGGCATCGTTGGCCTTGGTGCCGCTCACGGTAGACTTGCCTGCTTCGCCGGAGAAGGCTATCTGGATGGTGCCTGGCTCCAGGAAAAAGGTGGCCGAGGCCCCCGAGGCGTCAGGCTTGTAGAGCAGGCAGAGCTGTGCCGAGTCGACGGTGCCCTTGAGGCTGAAGCGTCCGTCGCTGACGATGATGGTGTCGGTGGGCAGGCCCGTTACGAGGTCGTTGGTGAGCAGAAGAGTGTCGCCGTCGTTCAGTCCTTCAACGGTTCCTTTGATGGTGTAGCCGTTCTTCTGGCAGGCTGTCATGACCAGTGCAAGCAGCAGCAGGCCGCAGAGATGTCTTGCTTTCATAATTAAACTATGTACTGGTCGCTGATGCTCTCGTTGCAAATGACGCGGCGGATGGTCTCAGCAAACATGTCGGCCACGCTGATTTGCTTGACTTTGGCACAGCGCTGGGTGTAGGGAATGGAGTCGGTGAATACAATCTCTTCGAGGGCCGATTCCTGCACGCGGTCGCTGGCAGGGCCCGACATGACGCAGTGTGAGGCGCAGGCCCTGACGCTGCGGGCTCCACATTCCATCATGAGGTCGGCTGCCTTGGTGATGGTGCCGGCGGTGTCTACCATGTCGTCGATGATGACCACGTTCTTGCCCTTCACGTCGCCAATGATTTGCATCGAGCCCACCACGTTGGCACGGGCGCGTGTCTTGTTGCACAGCACGAGGGGGCAGCCCAGGTATTTGGCGTAGGTGTTGGCACGCTTGGAACCGCCCACGTCGGGCGAGGCAACGACAAGCTCGTCGAGGTGCAGGCTCTGAAGATAGGGCAGGATGACGCCCGAAGCGTAGAGATGGTCAACGGGCACATCGAAGAAGCCCTGAATCTGGTCGGCATGCAGGTCCATGGTGATGACGCGGTTCACGCCAGCCACGCTGAGCAGATCGGCCACGAGCTTGGCGCCAATGCTCACGCGGGGCTTGTCCTTGCGGTCTTGGCGAGCCCAGCCGAAATAGGGAATCACAGCATTGATGGTGCGGGCCGATGCGCGCTTGGCAGCGTCGATCATGAGCAGCAGCTCCATGAGGTTGTCGCTGTTGGGGAAGGTGCTCTGAACCAGGAAGATGTCGCGTCCGCGAATGCTTTCTTCATAGCTCACTGCAAACTCTCCGTCGCTGAACTTCGTCATTTGCATCTTGCCCAGGGGGCAGCCCAGACTCTGGCAAATCTTCTCTGCCAGGTAGCGTGTGGCGGTGCCCGAGAAAACCATGTACGAATCGTTGGCTCCCATTTGAAGAGCCTCTTGGGCTGAAGCGCCCATGCTGAGATTATTCATGTCTTCAATCATTGATTATATTATGGTGTTTTGATTCTTCTTCTTCAGGGGAAAACGTATGGTGCAGAGCCTGTCATGAAACGGCCTTGCGCAGCTTCTGGAAGTGGGCAATAAGCTCCTTGTAGTCTTGCTCGTTGTGTATGTTGAAGCGGTTCCACAGGTCGCCACACACCACCACGCCGCCAAAGCCCAGATCCTTGAGCGTGCGGATGTTGTCGAGGTTGATGCCGCCCATGGCGTAGACCTTCTTGTCGATGAGGCCGCGCGAGGCTGCTTCCTTGAGGGCCTCGAAGCCGATGGTCTGCTTGTCGAGTGGATTGCTCTGACTGTCGAAGATGGTTTTCAGGAATACATACGACGAGCGCTTCTTGGCTTCTGCCAGTTCGCCGATGGCGTGGCACGTGCGGCTCACGTTGCCGCGAAAGCCGGCAGGAACCTCGTCGCTGGCTTGGTTCAGGTGTATGCCCTTGAGCCCGTATTCGTCATACAGGTAGAAATGGTCGTGCACCGTGATGCGCTTGTAGTATTGGTCGGACAGGAGGGTAAGCAACCGTTCGGAGTAGATGGGTTCCGACTGGGGCTTATACAGGTGTAGGCTTTCCATGCCCTCTTCGAAGAGGGTGGTCAGTATTTTGTCTTCTTCCACGAAAAACGTGGCTTTGGTCATGATGATGAGTTTCATCGCTCTTTTTCGATAGATTTCTCTTTCAATGTGCAAAGGTACGCATTCTTTTTGAGATATGCGAGCGTTTGCAGGAAAAACTCATAAAATATTCAAATCTTTTAATGAAGTTCAAATGCTGAATGCCTTTTTCGATAAAGTTGCAAACAAAGACAGGCTGCCCCAGTTCTTGCACCGGAACAGCCTGACTAGATGAGTGGTAATATCTGGTAAATGTCTCTTTTTTTACTGAATACCGTCTTCGCGCAGCTTCTGCTGCCAGCGCCAGGCCGACTTGAGCACCTCTTCGGTGGGCGTCTCGGCTTTCCAGCCCAGCACCTTGTTGGCCTTGTCCACATTGCCCCACACCTTCTCAATGTCGCCTTCGCGACGGGGTGCGTAGGTCCAGTTCAGCTTCACGCCTGTGGCCTTCTCGAAGCCTTCGACCACCTCGAGGGTGGACAGTCCACGGCCTGTGCCAATGTTGAACACCTCCACGGCGTCGGTCTCGGGCTTGTCGAGCACGCGCTCCATGGCCTTCACGTGGGCTTTGGCCAGGTCTACCACGTAGATGTAGTCGCGAATGCAGGTGTGGTCGGGCGTGTTATAGTCGTTGCCAAAGATCTTCAGTTCCTTGCGAATGCCGATGGCGGTCTGGGTGACGAAAGGAATGAGGTTCATGGGCACGCCGTTGGGCAGCTCGCCAATGAAGGCGGTGGGGTGGGCACCAATGGGGTTGAAGTAGCGCAGGATGATGCTCTTGATGGGGGCGCCGCTGTGAATGTAGTCCTGGATGATTTCTTCGTTGATCTGCTTGGTGTTGCCGTAGGGCGACAGTGCCTTTTGGATGGGAGCACTCTCGGTCACGGGCAGGTTCTCCTCGGTGGGCTGTCCGTAGACGGTGCAGCTGCTGGAGAAGATAATGCCCTTCACGTCATACTTGGGCATGAGTTCCAGCAGGTTGATGAGCGAGGTGATGTTGTTGCGATAGTAGAGCAGGGGCTTTTCCACGCTCTCACCCACGGCCTTCGAGGCAGCGAAGTGAATGATGCCCTCAATCTTGGGATATTTCTTGAACACGCCCTCGAGTGCCTCAAAGTCGCAGCAGTCCACTTTCTCGAAAGCAGGGCGCTTGCCTGTGATTTTCTCGATGCCGTCGATCACGTTGGCGTTGGAGTTCGAAAGATTGTCGATGATAACTACTTCGTAGCCTGCTTCCTGCAGTTCTACGGTGGTGTGGCTGCCGATGAAACCGGTGCCGCCCGTTACAAGAATTGTTTGTTTCATTTGCGTGATTAAGTTTCTTATAGTTTTAAATTCTATATGCAAAGGTAATCATTTTTCGTTTCATCACCATATAATTAACATTTATTGTGTCAAAAATTATGGTGTATGACTGATGTGGACGGGATGGGATGAAAACGATATTCATTTTGTTTTCATTTTGTTTTCGCGCAAAAAACAATTTGTTTTTCTGCTGAAAACAAGTTGTTTTTCCGTTGAAAACAAAATGTTTTTCCCGTGAAAACAAATTGTTTTTCCTGGAAAAACAAAGGTTTTGAGAGTTTTTTTGATGGGCAAGGTCAAAAAAAACGCAAAGCGTAGATGCCACGCTTTGCGTTTTTAATTCATTCGTTTGAATGTCTTTTGGGGCGTATGTCTCAGTTTAATCCAGTCCGAAGAGCACCCTCAGACCACCGTCGACACCCGAAAAGCCCATGAAGGCCAGTGAGAGCAGGCCAGCCGAAACAAGCACGATGGCCATGCCTTGCATGCCCTTGGGTATGCGGGCCAGTTCCAGTTGCTCGCGCATGCCGGCAAACACGGTGAGCGCCAGGCCAAAGCCAATGGCGGTGGAGAAGGCATAGACCACGCTTTGAATGAGGTCGAAGTCTTTCTGAATGACCAGAATGGCCACACCCAGCACGGCACAGTTGGTGGTGATGAGGGGGAGGAAGATGCCCAGGGCCTGATACAGGGCAGGCGATACCTTCTTGAGCACAATCTCAACCATTTGCACCAGCGAGGCAATGACCAGGATGAAGGCAATGGTCTGCAAGTAGCCCAGGTCGTTGGGGTCGAGCACAAACTTCTGAACCAGATAGGTCACGATGGTGGCCAGCGTCATGACGAAGGCCACTGCAGCCGACATGCCCAGCGAGGTGTCGATCTTCTTCGATACGCCCAGGAAGGGGCAGATGCCCAGAAACTGCGCCAACACGATGTTGTTGACGAAGATGGCGCTGATAAAAATTAAGATGTATTCCATATAGCGTTATGACGATATTACGTTATGACGATGTTACGTTATGACGATGTTACGTTATTTCGATATTTCGTTATTTCGATATTACGTTATTACGAAATTCTCTCACGAATTACCTCTTGCCTTGTTGACAATTGCAATGAGGAAGCCCAGGGTGATGAAGGCACCCGGAGGCAGCACGAAGAGCAGAATGTTGTAGGTCTCAGGCAGCAGCGTGAAGCCGAAGATGGAACCAGAACCCAGCAACTCGCGGCAGATGCCCAGAAGGGTGAGGCCCAGCGTGAAGCCCAGTCCGATGCCAATGCCGTCGAACAGCGAGGCCACGGGGCTTTGCTTGGCAGCAAATGCTTCGGCACGACCCAGGATGATACAGTTCACCACGATGAGGGGAATGAACAGGCCCAGGGCCGAATCAATGTCGGGCAGATAGGCTTTGATAATCATTTGCAGGATGGTCACGAAGGCGGCAATCACAACGATAAACACAGGGATGCGCACCTTGTCGGGCGTCAGGCTCTTCAGACACGAAATCACAAAGTTTGTGCAGATGAGCACGGCCATCGTGGCCAGACCCATTGCCATGCCATTGGTGGCACTGGTGGTTGTGGCCAGTGTGGGACACATGCCCAGCATTAGGACGAACGTGGGGTTCTCCTTGACTATTCCGTTCTTAATAATATCAATGTAACTCATAGCTTATTCCTCCTTCTTTTCTTGTTGGGTTGCACCTGTCTGGCCATCTATGGGAGTGGCCTTATAGGCAGTATAGGCATTGTTCACGGCCAGCAGGAAGGCACGGCTGGTGATGGTCGAGGCCGTAATGGCATCCACCTGTCCGCCGTCCTTGCTCACGGTGAGGGGCTCCTGTGGGTTCTTGCCGATGATGTCGCCCTTCTCGTCTTTCTGGAACCACTTGTCGGCCTTGGCACCCAGACCCGGGGTCTCGGCGTGCTCCAAAAGGGTGTAGCCCAGGATGTTGCCTTCGGGGTCGAAGCCCACCAGCACCTTCAGGTCGCCGCCAAAGCCGTCCGTGGTGCTCTGCACGGCAGCACCCAGGTCGTTGCCTTGTGCGTCCTGTGTCTGATAGATGATATAGGTCAGCTCCTTGCCCTTGGCATCGTTCTGCTTCACGGTGTCGGTGTGGGCTACGACGATGTCGTCGCTTACCATCACGGCCTTGATGCCGTCGGCCAGTGCTTTCTCTTTCTGCTCGTTGATGGGGCCGCTCGTCAGGTTGTTGACGTAGGCCAAGACACCACCCATGATGACGGCCACGCCCGTGAGCACCAGCGTCATGTTCAGTAAAGATGATTCAAGTTTCTTCATAGTCTTCGTCCTCCTTTACTTTTTAGCCGGCACTTCGCCGAAGCGCTTGGGTTTCACATACGTGTTAATAAGTGGTGTGAAGGCATTCATGATCAGAATGGCAAACGACATGCCTTCGGGGTAGGCACCCCAGTTGCGGATGATGATGGTCAGCAGACCGATGCACACACCGTAGATGAGCTGGCCTTTCGGTGTCATCGGTGAGGTGACGTAATCGGTGGCCATAAAGATGGCACCGAGCATCAAACCGCCGCTCAGTATCACCTGGAAAGGATCGGCATAGACAGGATTCACCAGATGCATCAGGGCAGCCACCACAAATACGGTGCCGATGATGCTCACGGGGATGTGCCACGTGATGATTTTCTTCCACAGCATGAAGGCAAGGCCCAGCAGCAGGGCCAGGGCGCATACCTCGCCCAAGGCACCGGCCCCGTCGGGATGATTGCCCAGCAGCAGCGCAGTGGCATCGGGCAGCTGGTCGAGCACCGATATGTCGCCGCTCTTGATGGCTTGCTTCATCACGGACAGGGGCGTGGCTCCTGTCTCTGCATCCAGATAGCCCATCTCGCCCACCTTGGGCCAGGTGGTCATCTGTGCAGGAAAAGCCACCAGCAGGGCGCAACGGCCCACCAATGCGGGGTTGAAGATGTTTTGGCCCAGTCCGCCGAAAGTCATTTTACCCACGCCAATGGCAAACAGGGCACCGATGATGATGATCCAGATGGGAAGGTTCGACGGGAGGTTCATGCCCAGCAGAATGCCGGTCAGTGCTGCCGAACCGTCGAGAATGGTGTTCCGCTCGTTCTTGAGCAAGAACTTGTTGATGGCCCACTCAAAGAAAACGCAGGCCAATACGCTCGTGGCGCACACAATGACGGAACCCAGTCCGAAGTAGAAGAACGAGACGAGCAGCGCTGGCAGCAGGGCGATGATTACGCCGTACATGTTGCGCTCCACCGTATCGGTTCCGTGTGCGTGTGGCGAAAGTGATACTATTAATTTACTCATTGTATTTCCTTTTTGGGATAGAAATTCTTATAATTATGCTAATTATGATTATTTCTTTCCTTATTTGTTATTTCTTTGCATTTCTGTTACGTATGATGCCCATCACTGTGCTCTTGCCTTGGCGAATGTTGTCGAGCAGTGGACGGTGGGCAGGACAGGTGAATTGGCACGAGCCGCACTCAATGCAGCTCACGATGTCTTCCTGTTCGGCCTTCTCCCAGTTCTTCACCTCGCTGATCTTGGCCAGCAGGTAAGGCTCCAGGCCCATCGGACAGGCACCCACGCACTTGGCGCAGCGAATGCAGGGCTGTGGCTCCTTGCGTCGGGCGTCGTCGCCCGAGAGGATGGTCACCGAGTTGGTGCCTTTGCAGATGGGCACTTCCACACTGGTCAGTGCCTTACCCATCATCGGACCGCCTGCCAGCAGTTTGTTGTCGCCTTCAGGCATACCGCCACAGGCATCGATAAGGTCTTTCATCGGGGTGCCCATTCGCACCAGGAAATTGCCGGGGTTCTGCAGTTGCTTGCCCGTTACGGTGGTGTAGCGTTCAAATAGTGGCTTGTGCTTCATAACTGCCTCATAAACAGCATAGGCAGTACCAACATTCTGAACAATTGCTCCAACGTTTACAGGAATGGCTGGAGGTGCAGGCACCTGACGGCGTATCACGGCATCCACCAGCTGCTTCTCACCGCCCTGTGGGTAGCGCTGTGCCAGGGGCACCACTTCTACGTGGTATTCGGTTTTCCCGAATACTTCTCCTGCCTTCTTCGTCAGCAGTTCGATGGCGGCGGGCTTGTTGGTCTCAATGCCAATGTAGCCTGTGGTCACTTTTGCTCCTTTCATGAGCAGTTCCAGGCCAATGAGAATCTCGTCGGCATGTTCCATCATCAGTCGGTAGTCGGCTGTGATGTAGGGCTCACACTCCACGGCGTTGATAATCACGCATTCAGCCTTGGCCGTGGGTGGGGGAGTGAGTTTGATAAAGGTGGGGAAACAGGCACCGCCCATGCCCACGACGCCAGCTGCCTTGATGCGGTTCACAATTTCTTCTGGCGTCAGCTCGGGGTGGTCCTTCACCAGCTCCAGTTTGTCTGAGCGGTCGATGTTCTCTTCCCACTCGTCGCCTTCTACATTAATGATAATAACGGGCTTGCGATAGCCTGTGGCATCGATGGCGGTGTCGATCTTGAACACCGTGCCGCTCACCGACGAGAAGATGGGGGCCGATACGAAGCCACCTGCTTCGGCAATCATCGTGCCCACTTTCACCTTGTCGCCTTTCTGCACGACGGGCTTGGCTGGGGCGCCAATATGCTGGCTCAGCGGAAAGATGGCCTGCTTGGGCAGGGCTGCCACTTTTGTGGCCACTTCGTGGGTCAGCTTGTTCTCTTCTGGGTGTACGCCACCTATGCGGAATGTTCTGATGTTCATGCTTTTGCCTCCTTTCCTTCTTCTTCTTTCACGGTTTCTGGTTTCTGTGCTTCAACCTTAGGTGCTGCAGGCTTTACTGGTTCTGCCTTTGGTGCCGCAGCCTCCTTGGGCTTGGGGGCAGGTGCTGGATTGGGGAAGTTCACGTCGCGAATGGCATGCTTCGGACAAACGCTGACGCACTTGCGACACAAACGGCATTTCTCTGGGTCAATGTAGGCCAGGTTGTTCTCAACGGTGATGGCACCGAAGTTGCACTCCTTTTCACACTTTCCGCAGCCAATGCAACTCACGGCACAAGCCTTCATGGCCACGGCCCCCTTGTCTTTGTTCACACAACTCACGAACACACGGCGCCCCTTCGGTCCTTTCTTGCGCAGTTCGATAATGCTGCGCGGACATGCCTTCGTGCAGGCTCCACAGGCCGTACACTTCTCTTCGTCGACCTCGGGAATGCCGGTCTCTTCGTTGATGTGGATGGCATCAAACTGACAGGCTGCCACGCAGTCGCCACAGCCCAGACAGCCAAAGCCGCAAGCTGTCTCACCAGCTCCACAGGCGTGCATGGCTGCACAAGTGCGCAGTCCTGCATACTCGGCAATCTTGGGCCTGTGCTCACAAGTGCCATTACATCTCACTACGGCCACTTTTGGCTCGCCATTGGCTATTGCCATGCCGAGCAAATCGGCTACCTTGCCCATCGTCTCGGCTCCACCTACAGGGCAAAGCAGACCATCCAGGCTGCCTGCATCGGCTCCTTTCACGAGCGCATCCGCCATACCACCGCATCCGGCAAAGCCGCAACCACCACAGTTGGCACCGGGCAGCAGCTCGTTCACCTGAGCGATGCGAGGGTCTTCGTACACAGCAAATTTCTTGGAGGCGGCAAACAGCACCAGTGCGGCAATCAGGCCAATGGCTCCAAGTACAATTACTGCAATCAAGATAAAACTCATAAGTACTTTTGTTTGTTTTAGTTATTTTTGTTTATTGTTCTTCTGTCGGGCTTGTCATTGTTTGTTGACGTTCTATCTGAAATGATATTTTCTGAGAGATGCTGTCGCGCAACAGCCAAATAATGAGATAATAGGGTAGTAGCGCACCAATGGCTGCAAGCGCAGACGTTGCTTCGTCTTTCGTGAAATGATACATGATGAAAAGCACTGCAAGCATCATGAAGAAAGGTATGCCGAACCCAAGGGCAAGTGCACGGTTGGCCATGCTCTTCGAGGTCATTACCGTTACCTCCTGGCCAGTGGCGTAAGGCCGTGCGTCGGTAAAAACGTCGATAAGCTTTTCTTTCATTTCCGATGTATGGCACTGACGGGCCACTTTACAGCTTGCACACGCCGAAGTTTGCATAATGCGCACCCTCAGGTGATTGCCTTCTATAGAGTCAATAATGCCAGTATGCTTAATGATGTCATTCATTTTTTTTGATTTGCCATCTCGAGTTTGCTATGCAAAGATACAACAAATTTGCAAATAACCGATACTCCATTGCAAATTATTTTCAAAAAATATTCGTAATCGTTTGCAAATAACAAAGTTTTTCGTACTTTTGCAGCACTAAATAGTTTCTTAATATGAAATCAACTGAACAGACTATCCAACAAATTGAACGTGCTATTCGCAAAATTGCAGAAAAGTTTCCTGTAGGGAATGAGGCATCTTTGATGACGGACATTCATATTCGTGTGACTCAAGAGTCTGGAGAACTGATGGCTTTTGACGACGATGACCATGAAATCACCAGATGTGTTGTGGAGCAATGGATCGACGATAAGTCTGATGATTTTTATGAGCAGATTGCCGATGTGTTACGTGTTCAGCTGCGTCGTCTGAGTTCGGTCGTCGAGAAAATGTCTGTCCTGAAGCCTTATGCCTTTGTCCTGGAAAGCGATGATGGCGATATTCAGCATGAACTGTACGTGGTGGATGACGATACCGTAATCATCGATTCCAATCTGATGGATAATCTTGACGACGACTTAGACAAGTTCTTCGATAATCTCATGAAAGACGTGTAACGTCGTAAACAGTCTTTTTTGAAAGAAAAAGTCCCCTTATTATATTATTTAAAGGTACGCGAGGGGAAAAGGATGTAAAATCACTTTTTTTGCTCTTTTTCTTGAAAAAACTTTGCGAAATATTTGGGTGGTATTGTAAAAGTGCGTACCTTTGCATCCGCTAACGAGGAACACACCTCCGCAGCACTGAAGAAAGAGTTCTTTGAAAAGTTTACATAAGACAGAAGTAGTACAAGAAGCGGCAGTCTTCTTTATAGGAGATTGTCGGGTAAGATGAGACTAGACCGT
>CACXUV010000047.1 GCA_902770845.1 uncultured Prevotellaceae bacterium | reverse complement strand
TTGGGCTGGAAGAGCCCCCACTATGTCTACAACTGCAACATTGCTCCCAACCTGAAGCTGTTGCTGCGCGACGTGGAACTCTCCGACGACATCTCGCTGCGTTTCAACAATGCTGAGTGGGAAGGCTACCCGCTCTTTGCCGATGCTTACATCGACCGCATTGCCCGTCTGCCAGAAGAAGAACAGATCATCAACATCTTTATGGAACTGTCGGCCCTGGGCATTGCTCAGCCCCTCAGCTCAAACATCCTCGACTTCCTCAAGGCCCTGCCCGTATGTGCCAAGGAGAAAGGTATCACCTTCTCTACGCCCACCGAGATTTGCATGAAGGTGAAGAGCGTGGGTGCCCTCGACGTGCCCGACACGTTGTCTTGGGTCGACGAAGAGCGCGACTGCTCTTGCTGGCTGGGCAACGCCATGCAGCGCGAGGCTTTCCAGAAACTCTACAGTGTGGCCGATCGCTTGCTCATTGCCAACGATCCGCGCATCAATCAGGACTGGGACTATCTGCAGGCCAGCAACAACTTCCGCTTCATGACCACCAAGCCCTCCAATGTGGGCCTCGACCGTGGCATCTACAGTGGGCCGTTCGATGCCTTCACCAACTACATGAACATCCTGGGCGACTTCATCAACAGGGTGAATGCCCTCTATCCCGAGGAAATCGAGAACGAACAGCTCAACTCGCTGCTTACCACTATTCGCAACCAGGGCGATGAAATCGAGATGAAGGACAAGGAGATTACCCGTCTGAAGGCCCGTCTTGAAAAGCTGGAGCCCAAAGAAGCCAAGCCCAAGGCCAAGAAGGCTGCCCCCAAGAAGGCTGCAGCCGAGAAGAAGTAAGCCTTTCTGAGTAAGGCTATCATACAGAATTCCACGAATCATGCGAGTGAAGTTCCTTTCTTTTTTCCGGGAGACTCCTCACGTCGCATCATTCGTGGAATTTGTTTCTTGTGCCATCATCATTCTGGCGTGCCTCTCGTCCTGTGGCCGCCAAACAGAGCGCATGCGTGCTGTCATGGACAGCGTGCAGCAGCGCAATCTGCGATTCGAGTCGCTGGCCGACGACACGCTCATGGCTGATGCACTGACCTACTTCGAGTCACATGGCACACAAGACGACCGCATGTGGGCCCACTACCTCATGGGTTGCGTTTATCGCGACCGTGGTCAGTCGCCAGAAGCCCTCCTTCAGTTTCATGCTGCCGTCGACATGGCCGACACGGCTCTTTCCAATTGCAATTATGCTTTGCTTTCAAGAATTCATGGCCAGATGGTCGACTTGTTCCGAAGTCAGTCCATGTTCCAGAAAGCTGCAGAATATTGTCAGCTTAGCTATCAGGAAGCCTTGAAGGTGGCCGATACTGCTATGGCCCTAAGTGTCTATAACACCTTGCCCGACTGTTATTATAACCTTGGCATGAAGGACAGCGCGTTGCATTTGAGTGAGCGTGCTGCCGAATTGTACCGACAGTTCGGCGATACGGTATCAGCCAATACAGCGTTAGGCCCTGCCATTTATATGTATTTGGAACGTGGCAATCTTGCAAAGGCAAAAGAATATTTAGACCTTTATGAATATCATTCCGATTTGTCTGGTCTCGATACCTTTGCCTATTCCAGTTTCTACCTCTTATATTATAATAAAGGGCTGTATAGCCTTGCCACTGATCAGGACGACTCTGCTTTATACTTTTTCCGGAAACAGCTTACCGTACCCAACAATCTGAATGTCAAGACCCTTGCTTATAAGGGACTTTACGAGTTTTATAAAAAGCGAGCTCAGCGTGATTCCATTATCAAATATGCCGATATATTCCATCATTATTATGATTCGTTGTCCGATAACGAGGTTTTCAGAAACTTACAGCAAATGCAGTCGTTCTACGACTACAGCCACTATCAGCAACAAGCAGAACAGGCTGAGAAAGAAAAACAGAAAGCTCATCGCAATCTCGCACTTGCATTCGTCATGCTGTTTTTGACTGTCAGTCTTTTCTTATCTTGGTGGTATTTTCACAAACGGCAGATGCGGGAACTTGCCGCAAAATATGTCATGAACTTTATTGCCTATCACAGTTTGGAGGTGGAGCTGAAGTCGTTGAGGCTTCAGAAAGACGCCGACCAGACTTATATTTCCAAGGTAGAAGACGAAGTGAAGTTGTTGAAGTATTCCATTGCCCAGACCCAGACCGACAAGAAAGCCCCCGACCAGTGGAATACCTCATCCGAACTTCTTCACCATCCCATCGTAGTCAATCTTCATCTAAAGGCCAATCGGCATGAACTGGCTACAGACGAAGAAATGACCATACTCCACAGATCCTTCAATTTGTTCCAGTCTGATTTCCTGGAAAGCCTTTCCGCCCTTAGTTACAAGCCAGATCTCCGCGAGACCAATATCTGCCTGTTGGTCCGACTGCGTTTTGCCCCGTCCGAAATAGGCGCATTGTTGGGGCTTGGATCGGCAAATGTGTCAAGAATCCGCAAGGAACTTTTATGGAAATTGTTCCATGAAAAGGGTTCTTCCACCCTCTTCGATGATAGAATCCGCATGCTGGGGCTGTAAAAATGCGCTTGTAACCTCTTGATAATCAATAGTATAAAAACTGTAAAATCGTTTTTCTTGCACATTCCGTACACTTTCCATAATTTTGTGGCGTATTTTTAACTAATAAATGCTATAAATTATGAAAAGTAAAGTTCTCATGTTTGTATTTGCCTGTCTGTTGGCTGTTGATGTTTATGCCTGGCCATCGCTACCAGGTAGTGCGGTTCCTGTACCTTTTATTATAAAGAAAATCGATCCTGTAAGGCCAGGCAAGCCAATTGGCCGTTCGCCTATTGCCATCCCCGAAGTCTACATCGACGGCAACGTCTTATATTTTGATTCTGTGGCCTACAACGCCACATTGTTGTTAGTGCAAGACGATGTCGTGGTTTATGAGGCTGAGGTGTCAGCCTGTACACCGCAGGTGACATTGCCCAACAGCATCGAAGGCGAGTGTGAACTGCGCCTCATTGTAGGCGATTGGATGTTTGTGGGAGAAATAGAATTGTAAAATTATACTTGAATTACTTAACGTCATAAAAATACTTCATATATGAAAAAAATACTATTGCTCATCATATTGATGGGAAACATTTTGGTATGTTTTGCCCAAAGACCTCCATTGCATATGAGTGTCTCAGAAAGTGCTGCATTACAAGCTGTGCAGGCGTATTACCCAGAAAGCAATAATGATTATTATGTTGGAATTTTCAGTGCTTTCCCAGATCCTGATACAATACCCACGGTTCCGGTAATACCGCGTTTAGGTGGAGATGCAGATGCGAATTACGTATTAAATAATCTTATCGTAAATGGCGACTGGATTATAGCCGTTGATGAAAATCCAATGAAGGGAGCTGGCCATTCTCTTTCATATTATTGTGTTCCTTGCAGGCAGCTAAGTTTATTGCCAGTCTCGGCGTTCAGTGTTGATCCTTCGATTATCCATCATGCCAATTTTACGTCAGTTTACGCATCCAATCGTTATGGTGATCAAGCCATGCTGAAACCTCAAGTAGTCGCGTCTGGTGCCAATAATTCATTGGCCAGTCATACTTATGTGGTCATGATGAACGGCGTGGGGTATAATGTTGAGAATTATGAGCGATATTGGAACGACTGTTCATACATGTATCAAGTGCTTCGCAATAGATATGGTGTGCCCAAAGCGAACTTTTCCATTCTTATTTCGGATGGAGAAATTGCAGGAGCAGACATGATGAAAGCCGATGGTAGCGGATTCGTTTCTTCATCTACAGATCTTGATGGCGATGGTGAAGCGGACTATACACTTGGAGCTCTGCGCAGCAATCTGCAAACGATTCTTTCCAATCTTTCCAATACATTGACACCCAATGACCACCTTTTTTTGTTCTTCACGGGTTGTGGAGGCTATGATGAAGTGCGTGGCGATTCATACATCAAGTTTTGGAAAAGTGATTCGTTGTACTCTTCGGAGCTTAACACCATGCTGTCTTCTTTCAATGTAAAAGACATTAACATTCTGTTGGGACAAAATTCCGCAGGTGGTTTCATTTCCAACTTGCAGCAGGAGGGTCGTGTCATTACAGCAGCCTGCCAGCAGGATTCATGTACATGGTCTTGTCCAGATATTCCTTTCAACGAAGCAATCTATCATTGGACTTCGGCTGTCAATGAAAAGGATGTTTGGGATAATACCATCACAGCAGATACTAACAATGATGGTGTCGTTGCATGCACTGAATCTTTCAATTATGCTCAGGTCAACCAAGGGGGTGGTCATTCCCCACTGCAACAGACACCTGTTACTGCGCTTAGTTTAACGCTTGGCTTTTGTTCGCCAGGATATCGTCTGATGATTCGTGACAATGTTACGGATGTAGGTGATGAACCGAATTTAACAACATCTTCTTACAATAATAGTCCAGATATTTCTGTATTAAATGTTTATCAAGGTGGATTAGAAGTGTATGCGACACCTACAAATTATGTCGGAGATTATTCTTGGCAAAACGTATTAATTGATGTTTCTATTCGAAATGTTGGAGATAAAACTTTTCCAGGAGGAACATTGTATTTGCGTTCTTTAGTTCTTTCCGATGGTTATATTCATGTTGTCAATATGCAAACATTTCCTATAAAAACAGAATTACTTCCTGTATTAATAACTAAGACCATAGTACCCGGTGATACGGCAATTATTCGAGTGAGTTGGCCAATTCCAACATCTATAAGCAGCCATATAGAAGACATACCCGGCCAAAGAGCAAAAGTCAATTGTATTTTAATTGCTTTAATAGATTTGTTTCAGGATGGTGATATTTTTAGTGACTATACTCTTTCTAATGCTTATGATTATGCTCGAAATTCAAGTTCTGTAGCATCAGCAGATTTTAAACTGTATTCACGTGTTGCTGTGGGCTTTGCGCCTAGGATACATTCCATAAATAGTAGCTCATTATCAGGGGACTCTGATGTGATTGTGAATTTAGAGAATCCAGCAACAGGCCGCGAAAAAGTTGTAATATCCTCGACGTTCTCAGCAGAGCCTGTTTATGTCCAAAATATTAAAAAAGGTGAAACAAGTGCCGTGTTAAATAAGAAATTTGACAGATATGGGTTATATACAGTATCTCTAATTGACGGTAATTCTGTTGTTGATTCAAGACAATTCTTCATAAAGTAAGAAAACATTTATGACACGAAAGATTCTTCTCTTGTTACTGTTGCTCATCAATGCTAGAATAAGTGTGCAGGGCATGGCCGCCAGACGTTCAATAGCTGAACGCTGTGCCCTGGCTTTTGTCCACAAACGCAAAATAATGGGTAGTCTCATGCTGGCATGGCAGACCGATAACTACTTTGTGTTCAACGTGTCTGGCGGCGGGTGGGTAGCAGTAACAGACGGAGAATCCTCTAATTCCGTATTGGCCTATTCGGACTCTGGCTCGTTACAGGTCGGCACGATGCCGAAAAGTACCATGGCTTGGTTTGACGTGTTGGACAAAAGACTGGAAGTTGTGGGTGAGCGTCCAAGGAAAACTAAGTACGACCGTCCGTCAATAGCACCGCTCATCACTTCGGAATGGGGACAGCGAGAACCTTATAACATGTTTATACCCATGGTGGAGGATGTGTTTCATCCAGAAAACGGATGGGTGCATGCATTGACAGGCTGCGTTGCTACAGCAGTTTCGCAAATTATGCGCTATCACCGCTGGCCGCAAGATACCTGTTGCGTGGACAGCGAAGTGGGCAACCTGCACTTGAAGACATACTTTGAGTGGGATTTGATGCATGATGGCTATGAACCCAATGATAGATCGGAGTCTGCATGTGCGGTAGCCCAGTTGATGTACGATGTGGGAAGGACAATTCATAGCTCCTACAGTATTGGGGGAACAGGAGCCAGCGATATAGAAGGAATTTTCTATCTTGTACGCCACTTTGGCTATTCGCCACTGGTAAGGTGTCATAATTACAGACTTTATTCTGATGAGGTCTGGGACAGTATTGTTTATCAGGAACTTGCCGTATCGCGTCCTGTCATGATCTGTGGCGGTGACAAATCGGGACAGGGCAAGCATGCCTTTATCTGTGATGGCTACGACAGCGACGGCTTCTTTCATCTGAACTGGGGATGGGGTGGAATAGGAAATGGCTACTACCGTTTCGCATCAATGGCCGTTGACTATAATGACAGAAAGCTTGATTTTCAGAAATGGCATGCTTTTACGGGAATCAGAAAGAGGACTGCCGACGAGGACAGCCTACTGGATGTACTTACCTGTCATGAAGTTTGTCTGCTCGATTCATTTTGGCATCGTGACATGATTAATGCGGACTTCCCGAAATTTGAAATAAACTTTGTTCACTCCAATTATACAGACCAAAGCAATAAAGGCGTGGACTGTGCAATTGGTTTGTTCCGCAATGGTATGCTTGTTTCAAATATTCAGGAATGGCAATATCAAGAAAGTTGGGTCGAAGAATATCGATGGGATATCATTTCTCTTGGTGCCAATCTCCCCGACGGCACCTATCAGCTGAAGTTGTTGTGGCGTCACAACAATCAGGAGGAATGGCGGCTTGCCCAGTATGCAGAAGAGAACAGTGTTACACTGACTATCAAGGGCAACGTCATGTGGGTGAGCAGTATGGAAAACATGCCAGCCTCAGTAAAAGACATACCGATATGCAAGCTTCCTCAGGATGCTATTTACGACCTTCATGGCCGCCGGCTCTTGCAGCAGCCTGCCCGTGGAGTGTATATAGAAAATGGACGGAAGAAACTGGGCAGATAAAAAAGTGATGCACCTAACTCAAGCTCTTATTTTTTTAATTAGCCACGCAACGGGGCCGCTGTTTTTTCGATAAAGCGGACAAAATAAAATTGCAAAATAGAATGGCATGAACAGCGTTTTGCGAGGGAAACGGCATGACCGCTTGGCCGAAACAGACCATTCCATTGACAATCAGGCCCCCGTTGCGCCGCTGCTTCGTGTTTTTTCTGTCTCAATGGTTTCCCGACCGACAAACAATGGGGGCCCCGTTATGTGGCAACGGGGCCCCCGTTGTCATTCAATAGGGATTCCGTTGCACTGCAATGGGGCCTCCGTTGCAACACAACGGGGGCTCCATTGCAACACGACGAAAAGGGCGTTTCGGAAGAGGGTTGATTATCAACAACTTACGAAACGGGCCGGAAACTCGCAAATTTTCGGCCCGTTGGCTTGTTGGTGGTCAGGAAGCGATTCTCGCGCCCGTTCGCGTGATAAAAAACACAGCTGTGCGGGCTGGCACAGGGCCTGCATTCGTTGTTCAACCGTTACAGGTCGAAAAACGCTCTGTGGTCAGTTGAATCGGATGTCGCTGATGATTTGTGCTCCCACGTGTTTGTTCAGGCGGGCTACAAATTCCTGACGACGCATGCTCAGGTCGGCACGCAGGGCAGGGACGCTCAGTTTCACGTAGAGCGTCTGGTTGTAGATGTGGGCATCGGTGGTGTAGCGGGCTATGGCTTCGCCCGCCACCAGTGGCCATGCCTCGACCAGCCGCTTCTGCAGCAGGGGCGTTTCTAATCCCTGTGCACGCAGATGGCGCATGATGAGGTCTTTTACCGGGAGTACTTCGCGCTTAAACATGGATATTGCCTTCGTTTACGTGAAACAGTTTGTAGTCGAAGTGTCCTTGCTGCAGGATGCTGTCAAGATGGTCTCGGTTGGTGTCGGTAATGAAAATCTGCCCAAACTGTGAGCCAGACACCAGCTGCACAATCTTTTCTACGCGGTGGGCGTCGAGCTTGTCGAAGATGTCGTCGAGCAGCAGTAGTGGGGTGGTGTGGTTGCTGGCTTTCTTCAGGAAGTCGAACTGTGCCAGCTTCAGGGCAATGACGAACGTCTTCAGCTGGCCTTGCGACCCTTCGCGGCGCATGGGGTGGCCGTCGAGCAAAATTTCCAGGTCGTCGCGGTGAATGCCGTGCAGCGAGTAGCCCACGGCACGGTCTTTGGCACGGTCTTTCTGAATGACGCTGAGCAGTGGTCCGCGCTGGCAGTGCGAGGTGTAGCTGAGCGACACCTGTTCATGGCCGTCGGCTATCATCTCGTAGAATTGCTGGAATAGGGGCGTGAGCTGTTTCACGAAGTCGTCTCTCTTCCTGTAGATTGCTTCGCCGTCGGTTGCCATCTGCTCTTCCAGAATGGCCATCACGTCGGGATCGGGCTCGCGGTCTTCCTGTTTCAGCAGCATGTTTCGCTGGGTGAGTGCCTTGTTGTATCGGTTCAGTGAGTCGATGTAGTTGCGGTCCAGCTGGGCAATGGCCACATCGATGAGACGTCGCCGCTGTTCGCTGCCCCCTTCTATTAATAAGGTGTCGGCAGGCGACACCAGTACCAAGGGTATGAGTCCGATGTGTTCCGACAGTCGCTTGTATTCTTTCTTGTTGCGCTTGAAGTGTTTCTTCGTGCCGCGTTTCATGGCGCAACTCACGATTGTTTCGCCTGTGTCGGCATCGACGGCGCTGATGCCTTCGGGGGCATGCTCCTGATAGCATCCTTCGAGCAGGAAGAAGGGCTCGTCGTGCCTGATGACCAGCGAGTCTTGTGTGGTTTGGGCCGAATGGCAGAACGACAGGAAGTAGACGGCATCGAGCACGTTGGTCTTGCCGGCCCCGTTGTTTCCAATGAAGCAATTGAACTTGGGCGACAGTTCGAGTGTGGCTTCCTGTATGTTCTTATAGTTCAGTATGGAGAGCTTCTTCAGAATCATTCGTTGCTATTTTCGTGCAAAATTACTGCATTTGTGGCTTAAAAACAAAAAAAGTCGGCAATAAATTTCAGTATGTGCGATAAATTCTGTAATTTTGCGCCGCATTTTGTTATGCAGAACGCAGAAGAAATATAAAAACAAAAATTATAATGGCAGATTTACAGAACAATCAGAACGCACTCGGATTTGAAGAGACGCTCAATTTGGGAGAAGCATTCTTCCTGAAGTACAGAAACGCAATTATCGGCACGGTGGTGGCCGTCGTGGCTATTGTGGCCGGCATTATTCTCTACAAGACCTATGTTGTTGAGCCTCGTGAGCAGCGCGCCAGCACCGCTCTGGCAAAAGGACAGGAGTATTTCCAGCAGCAGCAGTATGAGCTGGCCCTCAACGGCGACAGCCTGGGCTATGCTGGCTTCCTTGCCATTGCCGACGACCAAAGCTCTACGGCTGCAGGCAACCTGGCCAATCTCTATGCAGGTCTTTGCTATGCCAACCTTGAGAAGTGGCAGGAGGCTGCCGAGTGCCTGGAAGACTATGATGGTGCCGACGACCAGATGGTGTCGCCTGCCGCACTGGGCGCACTGGGCAATGTATATGCACATCTTGACAATCTTGACAGGGCTGTGAGCACGCTGAAGAAGGCCGCCGAGAAGGCCGACAATAACTCTCTGTCGCCCACCTTCCTGATTCAGGCTGGTCAGATCCTGGAGAGCCAGGGCAAGAAGGAAGAAGCCTTGAAGCTGTACAAGCAAATCAAGGAGAAATACTTCCAGTCGATGCAGTATCAGACCATCGATGAGTATATTGAGCGCGTCTCAGAGTAAGAATGCGAAATGGCAACAAAGAATCTTTCCGACTATAACGCCCAGCAGGTGCCCGATGCCTCGAACATGATTTTCGGCATTGTGGTGGCAGAGTGGAACCCGGAGATTACCGGAGCCTTGCTCGATGGCTGCGTGACAACGCTTGAGCGGCACGGGGCTCTGCCGGAAAACATCCACGTGAAGACGGTTCCCGGTTCGTTTGAACTGATTTACGGAGCCCATCAGATGACGCTGAACGACGGCTATGATGCCGTAATCATTCTGGGAAGCGTGATTCGTGGAGAGACACCACACTTCGACTACATTTGTCAGGGCGTTACCGAAGGAATTGCCAGACTGAATGCCACCAGCAATATTCCCGTGGTCTATGGTCTTCTGACCACCAACGACCAGCAGCAGGCCCTGGACCGTGCCGGAGGTCGATTGGGCAACAAGGGCGATGAATGTGCGGTGGTGGCCATCAAGATGGCAAAGTTCTGAGTATGAAACTGATTTCATGGAACGTGAACGGGCTGCGCGCCTGTGAGGGAAAGGGATTCAGAGACGCGTTTGCACAACTTGATGCCGACTTCTTCTGTCTGCAGGAAACAAAGATGCAGCCAGATCAGCTCGACATTAGTTTCCCCGGCTATGAGAGCTACTGGAACTCGGCCGAAAAGAAGGGCTATAGTGGCACAGCCATTTTCACCCGGCACAAGCCCTTGAACGTCACGATGGGCATGGGCATTGATGAGCACGACCACGAAGGACGCATCATCACGCTGGAGATGGAGAATTTCTTCCTGGTAACGGTCTATACACCCAATTCGCAGGACGGCCTGAAGCGACTGGACTATCGCATGCGGTGGGAAGACGACTTTTTGGCATTCCTGAAACGGCTTGATGCACAGAAACCCGTTGTGGTGTGTGGCGACCTGAACGTAGCCCATGAGGAAATTGATATCAAGAACCCAAAGAACAATCGCCGCAATGCCGGCTTCACCGACGAGGAGCGCGAGAAGTTCAGCCACTGGCTGTCGCAGGGATTCAAGGACACGTTTCGCACGCTTTATCCCGACCAGGTTACTTATTCTTGGTGGTCCTATCGTTTCCAGGCGCGGCAGAAGAATGCCGGCTGGCGCATAGACTATTTCGTGGTGTCCGATCGGTTGATGCCCCGTGTGGGCGATGCCAAGATTCACACCGATATTATGGGCAGCGACCATTGTCCGGTGGAGTTGCTGCTTGACTGCTAAGGAAAGGTTGGTGGGGGAACATGCTGCAACGAAAAAACTGATAAAACGCAAAGCGTCGCTAAATCTTTTTTAGCGACGCTTTGCGTTTTAGATTAATGATTTTATTAGTAGCTGCGGGCAATGATGACGCGAGCCACCGAGGGCTTTCCGCTCACCATGTCGACACCTGGCGTCTGCTCGAATGCAAAGGGCACACAGCGAATGGTGGCCTGCGTTTCTTCCTTGATCTTGGCCTCGGTCTCGGCAGTGCCGTCCCAGTGGCAGAGGAAGAAGCCGCCGTCTTTGATGCGCTCCTTGAACTCGTCGTAGTTGTCGCACTCGTAGATGCGCTCGTCGCGATACTTGCGGGCCTTCTCGAAGATGTTCTTCTGAATGTCGGCCAGCAGCTGCTCCACATAGTCCGCGATGCCTTCCAGGGGGCGCGTCTCTTTCTCCAGCGTGTCGCGGCGCATCACTTCTATGGTGCCGTTCTCCAGGTCGCGTGCTCCCAGTACCAGGCGCACGGGCACACCCTTCAGCTCGTAGTCGGCAAACTTGAAGCCCGGGCGCTTGTTGTCTGAGTCGTCGAACTTCACCGAGATGCCCTTGGCGCGCAACTGCTCCATGATGGGGCCCACCTCTTTGTTTACCAGTTCCATCTGTTCGGGCTTTGTGGCAATGGGGATGATGACCACCTGGATGGGGGCCAGACGCGGAGGCAGCACCAAACCGTTGTCGTCGCTGTGGGTCATGATGAGCGCACCAATGAGTCGGGTGGAAACACCCCACGAGGTGGCCCAGACATATTCGGGCTTGTTCTCTTTATTTAAGTAGGTGACTTCGAAAGCCTTGGCGAAGTTCTGTCCCAGGAAGTGCGACGTGCCGCTCTGCAGTGCCTTGCCGTCCTGCATCATGGCTTCGATGGTGTAGGTGTCGAGTGCACCGGCAAAACGCTCCGTCTCGCTCTTCACGCCCTGCAGCACAGGCACGGCCATCCACTCTTCGGCAAACTTGGCATAGACCTTCAGCATCTTCTGTGCCTCCTGCTCAGCCTCTTCGCGGGTGGCATGGGCGGTGTGGCCTTCCTGCCATAGAAACTCGCTGGTGCGCAGGAATGGACGGGTGCGCATTTCCCAGCGCATCACGTTGCACCACTGGTTGCACATCAGGGGCAGGTCGCGCCAGGAGTGAATCCAGTTCTTGTATGTGTTCCAGATGATAGTCTCGGAAGTGGGGCGCACGATGAGCTCTTCTTCCAGTTTGGCGGCGGGGTCTACTTCCACTCCGCTCTTGTCTTCCTTGGCACGCAGGCGGTAGTGGGTCACCACGGCACATTCCTTGGCAAAGCCTTCAACATGCTCAGCCTCTCTTGAAAGGAATGACTTCGGGATGAGCAGGGGAAAATAGGCGTTCTGGGCACCCGTTTCCTTGAACATCTTGTCCAGTTGGGCCTGCATTTTTTCCCAGATGGCATAGCCGTAAGGCTTGATGACCATACATCCGCGCACGGCCGATTGTTCGGCCAGGTCGGCTTTCACAACCAAATCGTTGAACCATTGGCTGTAGTTCTCCGACCTTTTTGTTAAATCTTTTAATTCTTTTGCCATGTTAATTTGACGATTAATGTATTTTGGGTGCAAAAATACTAAAAAAAGTTGGAAATCTTACAATTATCCGAATAAATAGATTACCTTTGCAGCGTGAAATATCATCGTTTAACATTTTAAATAAACATTTTTGTTATGAAGAAGTTCAAATTGTTTGTCCTGTCGCTTTGCGCTGGTCTCGTAATGGTAAGTTGCACCAATGCAGCCAAGGGTGCAGGTATCGGTGCTGGTGGTGGTGCTCTCGTGGGTGCTATTATTGGCAAAATGGCTGGCAACACAGCTGTGGGTGCCGTGATTGGCACGGCTGTTGGCACAACCACTGGTGCGCTGATCGGCAAGCACATGGATAAGGTGAAGGCTCAGGCTCAGGCTGTGCAGAACGCTCAGGTGGAGTCGATTACCGATGCCAACGGTCTGCAGGGCGTGAAGGTTACTTTTGATTCGGGTATTCTCTTCGCTACAAACAAGTCAGATCTGAATGCTGCCTCGAAGTCTTCGCTCTCTCAGTTTGCCAATGTGCTGAAGCAGAATGCCGATTGCGATGTGGCCATTTATGGTCATACCGACAATACGGGTACTGACGCCATCAACAACCCCCTCAGCGTGAAGCGTGCTCAGGCTGTGGAAAGCTATCTGAAGAGCTGCGGCGTGTCTGCCTCTCAGATTCGTTCGGTTGATGGTCAGGGTTCTACCAATCCTGTGGCCGACAACTCTACTGCTGAAGGTCGCAAGCAGAACCGTCGCGTTGAGGTCTATATGTATGCTTCGCAGCAGATGATCCAGAACGCTGAGGCTGGCAAGCTGAACTAATCCTGATGATAGCAGTGAGGCTGTTGAAAAATTTTCTGAAATGGATCGTGGTGGCATTTTTTGCCTCCACGATTCTTTCTGTTGTGGCATTGAGGTTTGTGCCCGTGTGGTTTACACCTCTTATGTTTATAAGGGTGGCCCAGCAAATCAGCGATGGCAAGGAATTGAAACTGCGCCACAGCTGGGTGGCCTTGGAACAAATGTCGCCCTCGATGCCCGTGGCGGTGATGGCCAGCGAAGATGCCAACTTCATGACGCACCACGGCTTTGACTTCAAAGCCATTCAGAATGCGGCCAAGCGAAACTTGACGCATCCGGAAAAACGAAAGATGGGCGCATCGACCATTTCGCAGCAAACAGCCAAGAACGTGTTTCTGTGGCCAGGGCGTTCGTGGGTCAGGAAAGGCTTTGAGGTTTATTTCACTGCCTTGATTGAGCTGTTTTGGTCAAAGCAGCGCATCATGGAGGTCTACCTTAACTCCATTGAAACGGGTGAAGGCATCTATGGAGTTGAGGCTGTTGCGCAGGAGCACTTCAATTGTTCGGCTGAAAAGCTCAGTCGCGAGCAGTGTGCCTTGATAGCTGTAACACTGCCCAATCCACGTCGCTTCAGTTCGTTGCATCCCAGTGCTTATGTGCAGAAAAGACAAAAGCGTATTCTGCGCGAAATGAAGTTCGTGCCGTCTTTGCCTGCCAAGGGGAAAGACAAATGATAAGTATTTTCGTTAAATTGAAATAAAATTGGCGGAAAATTTTGCTGTTTCCTTTCAATTTGATACCTTTGCACTTCGTAAGTACTAATTCTTCCCGTGTCGTGGCTTCGTGCAAGCTGTGAATGGGCCGATAAGACGACTGCTCTCGTGAGGGCGGGCATGGTTCTGAGGGATAAGTTGAACATTTCAAAATCAAAAACAAATGGCAGAAATGAATTTTGGTGGCGTTATCGAAACCGTAGTCACCAGTAAGGAGTTCTCACTTGAGAAAGCACGTGAAGTATTGAAGAACGAGACCATTGCAGTCATTGGCTATGGCATTCAGGGCCCTGGACAGGCTTGCAACCTGCGCGACAATGGCTTTAACGTTATTGTTGGGCAGCGTGCCGGAAAGACCTACGATAAGGCTGTGGCCGATGGATGGGTGCCGGGAAAGACCTTGTTCTCTATCGAAGAGGCTGCCCAGAAGGGCACCATTCTCTGCATGCTTCTGAGCGATGCTGGTCAGATTCAGGTGTGGCCCACTATCAAGCAATATCTCACCCCGGGCAAGACCCTTTACTACAGCCATGGCTTTGCCATTAACTGGAGCGACCGCACGGGTGTTGTTCCTCCAAAGGATGTCGACGTGATCATGGTGGCTCCAAAGGGTTCAGGCACATCGCTTCGCACCATGTTCTGCGAGGGTCGTGGTTTGAACTGCTCTTACGCAGTGTATCAGGATGCTTCGGGCAAGGCCGAAGAGAAGACCCTTGCTTTCGGCATTGGTATCGGAGCAGGCTATCTCTTCAAGACAACATTCAAGCGCGAGGCCACCAGCGACCTCACCGGCGAACGCGGTTCGCTCATGGGTGCCATTCAGGGACTGCTGCTGGCCCAGTATGAAGTGCTTCGCGAGCACGGTCACTCGCCTTCGGAAGCTTTCAACGAGACGGTGGAGGAACTCACGCAGAGCCTTGGCCCGCTCTTTGGCGAGAAGGGCATGGACTGGATGTATGCCAACTGTTCAACCACGGCTCAGCGTGGTGCACTCGACTGGGCTCCTCGGTTCCACGATGCCATCAAGCCTGTGATGGAGTGGCTCTACTACTCGGTGCTGACAGGTAACGAGGCACAGATTAGCATTGATTCCAACTCAAAGCCCGACTATCGTGCCGGTCTTGAAAAGGAGTTGGAGGCTATGCGCAATCAGGAAATGTGGCGTGCAGGTGCTGTGGTGCGCCAGCTGCGTCCAGAGAACAGTTTGGATTAACACATCATCAAGTTTAATAAGAACTTCGATTTGTAATAAAAGGGAGCATGTGGCTCCCTTTTTATTTTGCTCTGAGCTGCCAGAAGGCAACGGCAGCAGCGGCAGCCACGTTGAGCGAGTCGACGCCATGTGCCATGGGGATGCGCACCACATAGTCGGTGGCCGAGATTACTTCGTGGGGTAGGCCGTCGCCTTCGGTTCCCATGACAATGGCCAGGCATGGTTCGCTGGCCAGCACAGGGTCGTCGATTGAGACTGAATTGTCGGTCAGGGCCATGGCCACGGTTTTGAATCCATATTGCTGCAGGCTGCTGAGCGGAGCATCGAGCCATGTCCAAGGCACCAGAAACACCGATCCCATCGACACACGCACTGCTCTGCGGTTCAGCGGGTCGCACGAGTTCTGGGTGAGCAGCACGCCACCAATGCCCAATGCTGCAGCAGAGCGAAAGATGGCACCAATGTTGGTGGTGTCTACCACGCCGTCGATTACTACCACGCGTCGAGCATTTCGGCATACATCGGCCACAGTGGGCAGGGTGGGGCGGCGCATGGCGCACAGCACACCACGGGTGAGCGTGTAGCCCGTTAGTTGGCTCAGCAGTTCGCGGTCGCCTGTATAGACGGGCATGTGGGGACACTGCTCGATGATGGCAGCAGCATCGCCGGCAATGTGTTTGCGCTCGCACAGCAGGGCTATGGGTTCATAGCCTGCCTGCAGGGCCACCAAAATAACTTTAGGACTCTCGGCAATGAAAATGCCCTTGCCTGGTTCAAGACGGTTGCGCAGCTGGGCTTCGGTCAGAGTGCTGAAGACCTCAACTCCCGGTTGGCTCAGTGAAGTGATATTGATGATGGGCATTGCTTTTTTAGAGCACTATTTTCATGAACACAGGCTTGTGGTCGGAATAGCTCAGATCTTCCGTGAAGTATTTCTCGCCTGTGAGTGACTCGTCGTGGAAAATATAGTCAATGCGCACTTTCTTCTTGCCACGGAAGGTCGACATGAAGCCTTTTCCGCTCTCCGTGAATCCGTCAATCAGATTGCCTTTCACGGTATTATAGGTGTAGGAGTAAGGCACGTCGTTCAAGTCGCCACACACCACAACGGGATGCTGGCTCTGTCTCACCTCCTGTGCCACCAGATTGGCTTGTCCGGCACGGACAATCATGCCCAGCGTGTAGTTTCCGTAGATTGCACTGATGATGGCGTTGTCTTCAATATTCGAGCCTTGCACCTTGAGTTTGGCCACTTTGTGTAGAGTGCGGTTGAAACCTGTAGTTTCTAAATGTACATTGAAGATGCGAATGATGCGGCCATTGATGTCGATGTCGGCCCACATGCCACTGTTATTGGTGGGACCAAAGTCGATGATTTGTGTTTTTTTGATGGGATAGCGGCTGAAGATGACCATGTCGTCGCGCCCCTTCTGCATGAAGTTGAAGTACTCTTTGTAGCTCTCCGAGTTGTGTTTGTCGCCGCTTTTCTCCATATATTCTTGCAGGCAGAGCACATCCACCTTCTGCCGTTTCATTTCCGACAGGATGTCTTCGGCCTTGAAACCTGTGATCTCACGTCCAAAAGCAGCCACGTTATAGGTGGCAATCTTCAGGCCCGACTTGGCTTCGCTCGACGAATGCAGCAGTCCTGGCTGATAGAGGGTTCCGATGTAGGGAATGCAGCACAGCAGCGTGATGGCTGGAATGGCGGCCCAGTGCCATCGACGGCGAATGAGCCAGAACAGCAACATCACGAAGTTGCCAACCACAAGCACGGGCATCACATAGACCAACATGGCCATGACCGTGTTGGTTGCAGGATTGACGTTGCCGCCAAAAAGCCCGAAGATAGTGAAGATGGCCATCAGCAAGGTGATGACCAGAATCATGAACGAAAAATACTTATAGACTGCGAGTTTGCCCATGTGCTGCTAAGGTTGTGTGTGTTTGTTTGTGTAGATTAGTCACCGATATGTTTTCTCACCATTTCAATCAGGTCTTCCACCCTGAAGGGCTTGGCCATGAAATCGTCGCATCCAGCCTGCTTGGCCTGTTTGATGTTCTCCTCGAAGGCGTAGGCACTCAGTGCAATGATGGGCGTGTCGTGGTTCACCTCTTTTATAATACGTGTGGCATCCAGTCCGTCCATCTCCGGCATTCTTATGTCCATGAGAATCAGGTCGGGTTTCTCGTCTTCGTTCATCGTTACAGCCTCAATGCCGTTGTGGGCGCGCAACAGACGGTAGCGTTTTTGCAGCACAATGCGCACCAGTTCGTAGTTGCTCTCCTCGTCTTCGGCCACCATCACCGTTTTCATGTTCTGCTCGTCGGTGCGCTGGCTCACGCGAAGTGTCCTCACGTTGGTGGTGGTACGATTGCTGGTCGACATGCCGCCGATGGTTCCGTGGAAAGGCATTTCGAAAGTGAAGGTGGAGCCATTGCCCAGGGTCGATTGCACGCTGATGTGGCCCCCCATCTTCTCAACAATAATCTTGCACAGAGCCAGTCCCAGTCCGAAACCCTTTTGTTGCTCGGCGTCTTTTGATGCATAGGCATCGAAGATGTGGTCTATGAAACTGGGGTCAATGCCAGCACCCGTGTCCGATACATAGAATTGAATGGTCTGTCCCTCATTCAGCATGCTGTAGCCATAAGTGATGGCCCCGCGTGGTGTGTGTTTCAGTGCGTTCGAGATTAGGTTTGAGAACACCTGTGTCAGTCGGTTCTCATCGGTGGTCATGTTTACAGGCATGTTGGGCTTGGTCCATGACAGATTCACCGTTTCAGGACAGCGGAACTTGAACAGTTGCTTGATGCTCTCCATCATGGCGTTCAGGTCGGTGGGAGCCTTCTTGATAACAATTTCGCCTGCCTCTACGCGGCTCAGTTCCAAAATTTCGTTGATGAGACTGAGCAACCTGCGATTGTTGCTCTCAATGATTTCCATATAGCTCATGCGATCCTCAGACGAGTCGGTCTCGGCCATGATGCGCGAAAATCCTTCAATGGCGTTGAGTGGCGTGCGAATTTCATGCGACATGTTTGCAAGGAAAAGTGACTTCATACGGCTTTCTTTCATAGCCTTGGCTGCCTTTTCCTCGTATTCCTTCAGCTTTTTATTGGCCTGCTCCAGCTGCTCGCTCACCGCCATCAGCTTGCGGTTTGCCTCGGCATACTTTTGCAGTAGCACTTCTCTTTCGTCTTGATTCATCATCAATTCAAATTTGCAAATTCAGTGCAAAGATACTACATTATTTTTATTTGACGATGTTTTTTGATGAAAATTTTTTACCCTCGGCGTGCTTTTTCCCATGTTCCGCTACTTTTATGCGACCTCAAATAGCCAATGCCTTGGAAAACGTTGATGTTCATGAATACGAAGTAGTAGGGCACGTAGAGCAGTTTGCTTTTCTTACCGCTGCGGGCCTGTAAATAGCCTGCGAAGGCGGCCGCATAGAAAAGCAGTTGCAGTATGGCTATGATGTCGAAGATATGTCCTGCGCGCATGACTACCAGAGCTGCATTTAGGGGAATGAGCAGCAACAGCGCAAAGGGCGTGGCACTCCAGCGTAGTACGCGGTGCGACACAAATTGAAAACTCGCTTTGGGATGCTTCAGTGGGTTCATTAACGCCCTGAGCCACCAGATGCTTTGCAGCCCGCCTGCGGCGATGCGGCGCTTGCGTTTTGATTCTTCCTGCATGTTGGCCGAACCATACTCCATGGCATAGGCGTCCTTTGTGTAGGCAATGCGGTGGCCGTCTTTCAAAATGAGCATCGACATCATGAAGTCGTCGAGCAAGGCGTTGCTGGGGGCTTCGCGATAGTGTTCCATGCGCACGGCAAACAGTTCACCGGCGGCTCCCATGGCTGAGTAGAGCTCGCTGTCCCAGCGTTTCAGCGTACTTTCATATTTCCAGTACAGTCCTTCGCCCTCAGCTGCGGTCTGCCCCTTAAAACGGGCTGCTACTCGTTTTTCGCCGCTCACGCAACTTACGTTTTCTTTCATGAACTGTCTCACAATTTCCTTCAGTGCTCCGCTGTTCAGCATGGTGTTGGCATCGGTGAATACCACCAGCCCTGCCTTGTTCTCGCGCAGTCCGTGCTGCATGGCTGCCGCTTTACCGCGACGTTCGGGGGAAAATACCAGCGTGACTTCAGGGTATTGTCTTAACAGTTCGTTGGAGTGATCATTGCTGCCATCGGTCACCCACATGCAGCACAATTTCTGCGCCGGGTAGTCCAACTGACGAATGTTTTCCATCTTTTCGGCAATGACGCTCTCTTCGTTGTAGGCGCAAATCATGAGCGTCACGTCGGGCAGTTGCATGTCGTCGAGTGGCAGTACTGGCTCTGTGGGGGCTCCGCATAGCAATCTCTTGATTATGAGAATGATATAGAGAATCATTCCATAGCCAATGTATGTATAGAATACCAAGGCTAAGCATGTCCAGAATGCAATTTCTAATGCCATCATAACTGTTTTCTCGTTTGTTTATAATACTGCCATATAAATAGGAAGAATTACAGATACGGCAAGACGAGAATCTTTTTTCTTCTTGCTCGCCTGCTTGCTATTTGACTGCAAAATTACGAAAAGTCGAGAGCAAAACAAAAGAATTCATTCTTTTTTTGCTGAGACGGAGTAATCTCGCCGTCGCAGACGGCAAAGTTACGAAGAAACGAGAGAAGGACAAAACAAACAAGTTTGTTTTTTCTTCCGAGTAACGAATTTTGCAGGGCCCAAAATGAAGTCCCGAATAACAAATAGCCCTCGGCAAGCCGAGGGCCTTGGAAATTAGAGG
>CACXUV010000046.1 GCA_902770845.1 uncultured Prevotellaceae bacterium | reverse complement strand
ATACCACAGGGCGACTCGTCCCCGGGGGTGCTCCCTGGCCCTCTAATCCGAGTGCAGTAGTCGCCGCCATTGAACAACTACTGAATAAATGATAGAACAATATGAACTACGACGAAATGAAACTCAAATACTACTGATGCGATAAAATCGCGTTAGGTATAAATATTCAAAATAGAGAGTTCTTTGACAGATTGATTGAGATTGACAGAGTCGCGTGGCTTGGTGATGAGTTCTCCCAGTGAGACTTTCTCCAGAGCTGAGATCCTAATCAGTGTTGCCACCTCGGTGATGGAGTATGGGCTTTTATAGTTCGCCTTGATTCTGGCGATAATCAGATAGGCGATGACTGCCACCCAAAGATAAACTTCGATGTCCCACCTATGTCTATATAAGCAGGAAACCTCAGAGGCGCTGATGTCGAAGTTATTTGTGATGAACACGATTTCTTCTCCAGTTTCTCAAGGTGAGAACAAGGACTTAAAGTCCATGTTTTATCAAAAAAGTCTTACGTTGAGAGCAGAAACGCCGTGATTGATATTTGTTTTTAGTCTCTGCTGGGTGCGGAAAAAATCGCTACCCATGGTGCTGCACAGGGAACTACCCGTGTGCTGTGCACGCAAGCGTTTCGCTTTCAGGTTTTCATTTGTTACTGTCTGTTTCTTACTAATCGTGGGGGGGAAAGGGTTCTACACTTATGTTTGTTGTCTCTGTTTTGCTTGCTGAATCGAAATGACGAAATATGTCTGTGGGTGTTCTGTTGCAATTGCATTCCGATTGGCAAAAATACAAATTAAATTGTGAATCTGCCAAGGGACGGCAAAGAAATGGCACTGCATTGCAATATTTTCAGACAAATTCTCATACTTATGCGTCGTTTTGGTGGTTATTTCATAAATAATGTGTAACTTTGCCATCCCTAACCAGAAAAGACGACTTAACAGCATGAAACAACGAATCGTGATCAAGGTGGGCTCGAACGTGCTGACGCACGACAACCGCAAACTCAACGTGACGCGCATGTCGGCACTCGTAGACCAGATTGCCTGGCTCAGAGACCAGGGCAACGAGGTGATACTGGTGACCAGTGGTGCCGTGGCCTGCGGGCGCGGCGAACTGAAGGTGGGCCACACGCTCGACTCGGTGGAGCAGCGCCAGCTGTTTTCGGCACTGGGCCAGGTGAAGCTCATCGGCCTTTACTACGACCTGTTTCGCGAGTATGGCATCAGCATTGGTCAGGTGCTCACGATGAAGGAGAACTTCGAGCCGGGCGAACAGTATGAGAACCAGCGTGCCTGCATGGCTGTGATGCTGGAGAACGGTGTGCTACCCGTGGTCAACGAGAACGACACGGTGTGCGTCACCGAGCTCATGTTCACCGACAACGACGAACTTTCGGGCCTTATTGCCCGCATGATGCAGGCCGACACGCTCATCCTGCTGAGCAGCCAGGCGGCCCCCGGCACCGACCTTTCGCAGTACATACAGGCTACCAAAAGCACTGCCGGACGCGGCGGCATGCAGTCCAAGTATGCCACGGCACAGCGGCTGCAGCAGGACGGCATTCGCGTGGTCATTGCCAACGGCATGCGCGAAAACATTCTTGTAGACCTCATGGAGCGTCCTGCCACAACACCCCACACCGAGTTCAAATTACACTAAAGAAAGGACTATGACTTTAACCAACACATTCAAGCAAGTGAAACGCGCCTCGAAGTTGCTGGCCCTGCTCACCGATGAGCAGCGCAACGACGTGCTGCGCCTGGTGAGCAATGCCATCGTGGCCAATAAGGAGCGCATTCTGAAAGCCAACGAGGCCGACCTGGCCCTGATGTCGAAGGACAATCCGCTCTACGACCGACTGCAACTCACCGACAGCCGCCTGGAGGCCATTGCTCAGGACATGCAGAACGTGAGCCTGCTGCCCTCGCCGCTGGGCCACGTCACACGACAGAAAACACTGCCCAACGGCTTGAGGCTGTGCCGCGTCAGCGTGCCGTTCGGTGTCATTGGCATCATCTACGAGGCGCGCCCCAACGTCACGTTCGATGTGTTCTCGCTCTGCTTCAAGAGTGGCAATGCCTGCGTGCTGAAGGGCGGCAAGGATGCCGACAACTCGAACCGCGAAGAGGTGGCCATCATTCACGAGGTGCTCCAGGAATATGCCGCCTCGCACTTGGACCCCAACCAGTCACATCTGCTGAAAGACGTGGTGAGCCTGCTGCCTGCCACCCATGAGGCCACGGGCGAGATGCTCGGTGCCGTGGGCTACATCGACGTGTGCATACCCCGGGGCGGTCGCAAGCTCATCGACTTCGTGCGCGACACGGCTCGCATTCCCGTGATCGAGACGGGGGCTGGTGTGGTGAACACCTACTTCGACAAAGACGGCGACCCACAGATGGGCCGTGCCATCATTACCAATGCCAAGACGCGCCGCGTCAGCGTGTGCAATGCGCTCGACTGCCTGTTGATTCATCGGGAGCGCATCGGGAGCCTGCCTGAACTGTGCAGGCAGCTGGGCGAGAAACATGTCGTGATCTATGCCGACGATGAGGCTTACCGTGTGCTCCAGGGCAACGGCTATCCCTACCTGGAGCATGCCACCGACGACAGCTTCGGCACGGAGTTCATGGACTACAAAATGGCCGTCAAGACCGTTGGCTCGCTCGACGAAGCCCTTGACCACATCGACCGCTATGGCTCCGGCCACAGCGAGTGCATCATTACCCGCGACGAGAAGGCCGCCCGTGTGTTCCAGGCTCACGTCGATGCTGCCTGCGTCTACTGGAATGCTCCCACGTCGTTCACCGACGGTGCCCAGTTCGGCCTTGGCGCCGAGATTGGCATTTCTACGCAGAAGTTGGGCCCTCGCGGCCCCATGGCCCTCGATGAGATTTGCACCTATAAATGGCTCATTGAGGGAGAGGGACAGACAAGACCCTGACAGCTGTCTTGTGTCAGACAAACAGTTCGCCGGTGGCAGCCGACAGCGACATCCGGCAACGGCTGCAGATGTCGGTGATGGTGGCAAGGGAGTGCAGGCATGCGTCTCTCTTCTGAACAAGACCAAATATAGAAACAAAACAAAAGTACTTTAACGATGAAAAGCTTTATCAACGTAGAAGACCTGGGACCGCTCGACAAGGCGATGGCCGAGGCATTTGAGATTAAGAACGACCGCTATAAATACCAACATCTGGGCAAGAACAAGACGCTCATGATGATTTTCTTCAACAACTCGCTGCGCACCCGACTGAGCACGCAGAAGGCTGCCATGAACCTGGGCATGAACGTGATTGTGCTCGACGTGAACGCCGGTGCCTGGAAACTGGAAACGGAGCGCGGCGTGATCATGGATGGCGACAAGAGCGAACACTTGCTTGAGGCCATTCCCGTGATGGGCTGCTACTGCGACCTGATTGGCGTGCGCTCGTTTGCCGGACTCACCGACCGTGAGTATGACTATGCCGAAACGGTGCTTCACCAATTCATTAAATACAGTGGTCGGCCTGTCTTTGCCATGGAGACTGCCACGGTGCATCCGCTGCAGGCCTTTGCCGACCTGATTACGATCAAGGAGCACAAGACCGTGGAGCGTCCGAAGGTTGTGCTGACCTGGGCACCCCATTGCCGTGCCTTGCCGCAGGCTGTGCCCAACAGTTTTGCCCAGTGGATGCAGGCCGATCCTGATGTTGATTTGGTGATAACGCATCCTCATGGTTACGAGCTCGACCCGAAGTTCGTGGCTGGGGCCCGTGTGGAGTATGACCAGAAGAAAGCCTTCGAGGGTGCCGACTTCATCTACGCCAAGAACTGGAGCAACCCGGGCGTGACGAATCCCGGCGACTATGGCAAGATTACGTGCGAAGACCGTTCGTGGACTGTGGACACGGAGCACATGTCGTGGACGAACAATGGCAAGTTCATGCACTGTCTGCCTGTGAGGCGCAACCTCATTGTGACCGACGACGTGATAGAGTCGCCCAACTCGCTGGTCATTCCTGAAGCAGCCAATCGTGAGATCAGCTGTTCGGTGGTACTGAAAAGAATGTTGGAAGCCCTTTGAGCTTCCAACTTTTTTTTATTCCTGCCCCTACATGATGACTGGCATTTGCCCTGATGGGCAAGCGGGCTGGCACAGGGCTTGCCCCTACCTTCGGACAACCGCACGGTATGTTTCTGTTTTATGCAGCGCAGTGCGTTTCTATTTTATGCAGAACTGTTTGGTGACGATGCCTTCGTAGGTGTTGATGCTGAGGCTCACGCTGTCTGCTTTCAGCGTGTAGAGTGGAATGCTCACGTAGCTGCGCTGTGAGTAGTATTCGGGCACGCCGCCCTGGTCGTGATACAGTTGCAAATGTAGCGTATTGCTGCCATCGGCATGCGTGATGGTGGTGTCGGCCACAATGCCCAGGTGGTGCAGCGCCTCTTTGTCGTCGGTGGGTCCGCTTTTCAGGTAGAAGCCCACGTTCAGGTAGCGGCGGCTCTTGGCCAGCCATACACTTTCCATGCGCAGTGGGTCGGTCTTCATGTCCTTCGTCAGGCTGTCCTTTGGCGTGATGAAGGCCACGCTCACCCTGCTGCACGACACAGCCTCCACCTTGCCGTCTTCCACCTTATTATAATATAGCACGGCGCGATACACCGTGTCGGCTGTTGTCGTCCAGGCAGTGGTCATGGGTTGCTGCAAGCTGAGCATCAGGCCGTCGTCGGTCAGTGCCTGGTCTATTTGCTTGCTGCTGTTGGAATGTGCCTCTACAAAGTCGGCCTGCATGAGCGAGTAGGTGCCTTCGCCTTTCTCGTAAGCGTCTTGTGTGCAGGAAAACAACGTTGCCAGCACTGCACTTATGGTGAAAAGGAAAGATGGTCTTTTCATAGCTCACACTTTTTCAGTTCTTCATCTCGTAGCCCTTCATTCCTTGCTTTTCGTGAGATTGCAGGCAGCAAGGTGGTTCCGGCAGGGGTTGGCATACATTTCGAGCATGCGTTGGCGCAAGAAAGCCTCGTCCTTGTTGGGAAGACTGATCTTGTTCAGCTGCTGTGCCAGATAGTCATTGAAGCGCTGTTTGTCCTGCGCGTTGTAGTGGTCTTGGTGGTCGTTGTTTCCCTCAAGCATGTCGAGCGCAATGTAGTTGGCCGGGAACAAGTGGTAGTTGCGGTGTATTTCCTGATCCATGCGCTGGCTCAGTGCGGCATAGAACTGCGTCTTGGGCAGTGCGGCAAGCTCGTCAATCCAGGCATTGATGGAGGCAGCACAGTGATAGTGCACGCGGCCTTTGAAGCCAAAGATGCCGGTGCGCATGTTGTCCAGGTCGTCCTGTCGGCTCTTTTTGAAGGCCGGGTTGTCGCGTTTCTGCTGAAACTCCCGCGCCTTCAGGTAGTCGCAAGGGTCGTATTCGTAGCTGATGGTGAGCGGCACGATGTTCAGGTCGCGCAGCTTGTCGGCACATTCGTGCTCAGTGCTCCCCATGGCCAGCATTTTCAGCACCGAGTCCTGTGTGCGGTCGTTGCTGTCCTTGGCCCGTCCTTCGCGTTGTGCAATCCAGATGTTCTCGTGCTTTCGGGTCACGGCGTAGTGAATGTACTGGCTCATGACCTGGCTGGAGTGCAGCATTTCCTTGGGGGTGAGTCCGCGCCGCACGGTGAAAGCCTTGTTCATTCTGACCAGTCGCTTGATCCATGGGTAGATGAGCAGGTTGTCGCCAATGCCTATTTCCACCGTTGTGGGGTAGCCAGCCTCTACCAGCATCACGTCGAGAAAGGCAGAGTCGAGCACAATGTCGCGGTGGTTTGACACAAAGGTGTAGGGGCCGTGGGCTTCATGGGGGGCATTTCCTTTCAGCTGGCTGTCGTCGAAAGAGCAGCCGTCGGTGTGCTTGCGCATGATGTACTTCACCACAGGCTTCATGAAACGCTTCTGAAAGTCGAGCGGAGTTTTCACCCCCGTGAAAGCCAGTCGCAGTGCTGCGTTGCGCAGACTCTTGGGCAGCCAGGGCAGCAGTCCTTTCATCACAACGTTGAACTGGCGGTCGCTGAGCAGCTCGTTGAATGCCTGCTGCATTTCTTCCGGCTCATACGGGCGAATCTCAGAAAATTCAGATTCGAGACTGAAGACTTGGGATGAGTGAATTTTTTCTTCCATTTTCAATCAGAATTGTTTCTTGTTTCAATCAGGATGCTCTCTTGTTCCGATCAGAACTGGTTCTCAACGATGTCGGTGAGCACGTCGGTCATGGTGAGACCTGCGGCGCGCACTTGCTGCGGAATGAAGCTGGTCTGGGTCATGCCCGGTGTGGTGTTGATTTCGAGCATGGTGATGTCGCCTTGTGGCGAGATGATGTAGTCGATGCGAATGATGCCGTTGCAGTGCAGGATGTCGTAGATGGCCGACGTGAGTTTCTGTGCGCGTTCGGCCTGTTCGGCAGGAATGCGTGCAGGGGTTATTTCCTCCACCTGTCCGTTGTATTTTGCATCGTAGTCGAAGAACTCGTTCTTTGTCACCACCTCGGTCACGGGGAACACCACCTCCTTTTCCTTGGTCTTGTAGCAGCCCACGGTGATTTCGGTGCCTTCCAGGAACGATTCGATCATGACCTCGTCGCTTTCCATCATGGCCACGCGCAGGGCAGCAGCCAGCTGGTCGGGCTTCTTCACCTTGCTCACGCCAAAGGAAGAGCCGTCGTTGGCAGGCTTCACGAAGCATGGCATGCCCAGTTTCTCGATGATGTCTTTCTTGCTGATGAGCTTTTCCTGTCCACGGCGCACGAGCACGCTTTCGGCCACGCGCACCCCATAGCCGCGCAGGTATTGGTTGAGCACAAACTTGTCGAACGTCATGGCCTCGACCAGCACGCCGCTTGTGGAGTAGGGCAGGTGAATCATTTCGAAGTAGCCCTGCAGGATGCCGTTCTCGCCCGGTGTGCCGTGAATGGTGATGTAGGCATAGTCAAAGTAGTGCGTTTTTCCGTCTTGCTGAAACGAGAAGTCGTTCAGGTTGATGCGCGATGTGGTTCCGTTGGGCAGTTGAACCTGCCAGTCGGTTCCTTTCACGTCGACGATGTAGACGTTGTAGCGTTCTTTGTCGAAAAAACTGTAGATGCCTTGAGCCGAACGGATGGATACATCGTGTTCGGAAGAGTCGCCACCGCAGACGATGGCAATGGTGCGCTTTTGTTGAATCATATTTTATCCTTTTTAAGGTAGTTTCTCCATTTGTCTATCAGGGCCTGCATGTCGTCGGGCAGGTCTGAAGTAAAGTCCATTTGCTGTGCGGTGACGGGGTGCACAAAGCCCAGTGTGCGGGCATGTAGCACCTGTCGCGGGCACAGCTTGAAGCAGTTCTGTATGTAAGCCTTGTAGGAAGCCGTGCGCTCTCCGCGCAGAATCTCGCATCCGCCATAGCGTTCATCGGCAAAGAGCGGGTGCCCTATGTGCTTCATGTGGGCCCTGATCTGGTGTGTGCGGCCCGTCTCCAGGCGGCATTCCACCAGTGTGGTGTAGCCGTAGCGTTCCAGCACGCGGTAGTGGGTCACGGCAGGCTTGCCCGTTTCCGAGTCGGGCGGAAACACTTCCATGCGCAGTCTGTCCTTGGGGTCGCGCCCAATGTTGCCCTCAATGCGTCCTTCGTCTTCCACGAAGTTGCCCCACACCAGGGCGTTGTAGCTGCGGTGCGTCTGGTGATGGAAGAACTGCTTGCCCAGGTTCGATTTTGCCTCGGGCGTCTTGGCCACCACCAGCAGTCCGCTGGTGTCCTTGTCTATGCGGTGCACCAGTCCCACCTGTGGGTCGTTGGGGTCGTATGAAGGCAGGTTGCGCAGATGCCAGGCAATGGCATGCACCAGTGTGCCGTGGAAATTGCCGCAGCCGGGGTGCACCACCATGCCGGCCGGCTTGTAGACCACCATGAGCGCGTCGTCTTCATAGCGCACGTCGAGTGGCAGGTCTTCGGGCACGATGGTTGTGTCGAAGTGTGGGCGGTCGAGCATCAGGGTGATCACGTCGCCCGATCGCACCTTGTAGTTGCTCTTCACAGGCTTTCCGCCCACGTGTATGAAGCCAGCGTCGGCAGCCGCCTGAATGCGGTTGCGCGTCTGGTGCTGCATGTGTTCGGTTAGATATTTGTCGATGCGCAGAGGTTCCTGTCCGCGATCCACCTCCAGTCGGAAGTGCTCATATAGCTGGCCTTCATCATTGTTGTCTGACGTGTTGCCCAAGATGTCTTGGCCGTCGTCGTCGAGCAGCAAATCGTCGTCGTCGATAAAGTCCTCGTTCTTCATAGAGAATAAAAATGGTGGTTAGAATAGTTTTCCATCCGTGCTTGTGCCAATTTCCTGAAAGTCGTCAACGTCTCCGTTGCCTTCGAGCGAGTCGAGCTGCATCATTTCATCGTCTTCTTCGCCAAACATGCCATTGCCAATGACCAGCGTCAGCGGCGATTCGATAGACACCATGTCGCCGGCATGCACGCTTCGGCCGTTGCACAGAATGTCGTAGAGCCAGTCCTGTTCGCCGTCGATGCGCACGGGTGGCAGCAGTCTGAAGCCGATGGCGGCCAGTCGCGCCTGAGCCTCGCGATAGCTGCTGTTTTCAATCAGGTCGGGAATGGCCACGGTGGGCGATGATGTGGAGTTCACTGTTACGTAGATGGTGCGGCCCTCCTTCACGCTGGTGCCTGCGCCGGGGGCTTGTGTCAGGATGCAGTTGGCCGGCATGCGTTTGTTGTAGCCCGAGTCGTTCACCACAATCAGCAGTCCCTGTTCGTGCAGCATGCTCATGGCTTTCTTGAAGTCGGTGCCGTAGAGGTTGGGCACGGTGATGCCTTCGCCATGGTGCGTATAGGCTTCCAGGCCGAATTTCACTCCCACGCCGATTAGCACCACCACCAGCAGCATGGCCAGCAGGTTGCCCAGCAGATAGGTGCTTTTGAACTTTCCGAGAAATTCTTTCGCGTCCATGTGTATTGTTCAGATGTGCAAATGTTCGACAAAGGTACAAAGAATATTTGAAACTCGCGCAACTTTTCTTGAGAAAAAACAAACGGGACAGGAGCCACTTGCCCTATCCCGTTTCATGGTTGCTGCTGACGCTACGGATTACTTTCCGTGGTGCTCGTCAGATACGGTCAACTTCTTGCGGCCCTTTGCGCGGCGTGAAGCCAACACGCGACGCCCGTTCTTAGTGGCCATGCGCTCGCGGAAACCATGCTTGTTCACGCGGCGGCGATTGTGTGGTTGAAATGTTCTTTTCATTGCAATGATTCTTTTATTTTTATTAACTTTATCGCATTTCGGGCTGCAAAATTACGCAAATCTTTTTAAATACGCAAGAAATATGAAGATTTTAGCTGCTCTTTTCACGTTTTTTTCTAAAAAAACAGCAGATTCACGAATAAAATGAGTAACTTTGCACCCGATTTCGACGAAATATCAAAATTACATTTATTTTAGTTATATGATTAATTCACAAGACATCAAGAAAGGCACCGCCATTCGCATGGACGGCGCAATTTGGGTTTGCATTGACTTTCAGCATCGCAAGCCGGGTAAGGGAAACACCATTATGATCATCAAGTTGAAGAACGTGAGCGATGGCCGTGTGCTGGAGCGTCGTTTCAACATTGGTGAAAAGCTGGAAGACGTGGTCATTGAGCGTCGTCCCTATCAGTATCTCTATGAAGACCAGTCGGGCCGCATCTTCATGAACCAGGAGACGTTTGAGCAGATTCCCATCGACAACGAGCTGGTGATTGGTCATGAGTTCATGAAGGAGAGCGACATTGTGGAAGTGGTGAGCGACACTACCGACGGCACCATTCTCTATGCCGAAATGCCTGTGAAGACCATCCTGCGCGTCACCCACTCTGAGCCCGGCATCAAGGGCGACACCGCCACCAACACGCTGAAGCCTGCCACGCTGGAGACTGGTGTAGAGGTGCGCGTGCCCCTGTTCATCAACGAGGGCGACCTGATTCAGGTTGACACTCGCGACGGTTCTTACCTGGCTCGTGCCAAGGAATAAGATTTATGTCAATTCATGGTTCATAGTCTGACTGGCCCAACAGCATGGGGTCATTCGGCTATGAACTATTTTTTTTACTACTATTTTTGAGATATGAAATACAGTATCATTGTTCCTGTTTTCAATCGTCCCGACGAAATAGATGAATTGCTGCAAAGTTTGACATGCCAAACGCTGAAAGATTTTGAGGTGATTGTTGTGGAAGATGGATCGCAGGTTGATTGCAAGAATGTAATAGAAAAATACAGCAATCAATTAGAAATCAAGTATTTTTATAAGCAAAACACCGGTCCGGGCCAAAGCCGCAATTATGGTGTGGAGCGAGCTCAGGGCGAATATGTGATTATTATAGACTCTGATGCTGTAGCACCCGAAGGCTATTTGCAGGCCATTGACGACGAGTTGCGCCGACAGCCTTGTGATGCTTTCGGCGGACCTGATGCTGCCCATGACTCATTCACAATTGTTCAGAAGGCAATCAGTTATTCCATGACTTCTTTTTTCACCACGGGAGGCATTCGTGGTGGTAAGAAACAGATGGAGAAGTTCCATCCCCGCTCGTTCAATATGGGCGTGCGGCGCGAGGTGTATCAGCAGTTGGGTGGTTTTTCTCCCATGCGTTTTTCCAAGATGTCCCTTTACGGAGAAGACATAGATTTCTCTATTCGTATCTTTAAAGGAGGCTATTCATGCCGACTGTTTCCCGAGGCATGGGTGTGGCACAAGCGTCGCACAGACTTCAGAAAGTTCTGGAAGCAGGTCTATAATAGCGGCTTGGCTCGCATCAACCTTTACAAGAAATACCCAGAAGCACTGAAGTTGGTGCATGCCCTTCCTGCGGTGTTCACTGTGGGCGTTGCGTGCCTGCTGTTGCTCTGCATTGCCGGACTGTTGTTTTCGGCCTTTGCCAAAGAGCCTTCAACAGCAGCTTTGGGATTGAAGCTGAGCGTTCTGTCGATTGCACCTATTATATTATATGCTTTGCTCATCTTGGTCGATTCAAGCATTCGCAATCGCAGTCTTATCGTTGGCCTGGTATCTGTCCCGTCGTCGTTCGTTCAGTTGATTGGCTACGGAATAGGTTTCTTGGAAGCGTGGTGGCAACGTTGTGTATTAAAGAAATAGTTTTTGCGAGATGAAAAGAATTTTGGTTACAGGTGGAGCCGGGTTCATTGGCTCTCATTTGTGTGAGCGTTTGGTCAACGAGGGCAATGACGTGATTTGCCTGGACAATTTCTATACGGGAAGTAAAGAAAATGTGTGGCATCTTATAGGTCGGCCAAACTTTGAAATTGTGCGTCACGACGTGTGCCAGCCCTATTGGGCCGAAGTCGATGAAATCTATAATTTGGCTTGTCCGGCATCGCCTGTATATTATCAGAATGACCCCATTCAGACCACGAAGACTTCCATTTTCGGAGCATATCACATGCTGGGCTTGGCTCGCAGAACAAAGTGCAAGATTCTTCAGACTTCTACGAGCGAGGTCTATGGCGATCCAAACGTGCATCCGCAGCCGGAGAGCTATTGGGGCAATGTGAATCCCATTGGCATTCGCAGTTGCTATGATGAGGGCAAGCGTTGTGCTGAAACCATGTTCTTTGACTATCACCGTCAGCACAATGTGCGCATCAAGGTAATCCGCATCTTCAACACCTATGGTCCTCGCATGGCGCAGAACGATGGCCGTGTGGTCTCCAACTTTATCATGCAGGCTTTGCGTGGCGAAGACATCACCATCTACGGCGATGGCACCCAGACTCGCTCTTTCCAGTATGTGTCGGATCTGATTGAAGGCATGATGCGCATGATGGGCAGTGGCGACGATTTCGTTGGCCCTGTGAATATTGGCAATCCCGGTGAGTTCACCATGCTGGAATTGGCAGAAAAGGTTATTCTCATGACAGGCTCAAAGAGCAAGATTGTCTTTAAGCCTCTCCCTTCAGACGATCCAAAGATGCGCAAGCCGAATATTGAACTGGCCAAGGAAAAACTTAACTGGGAACCGAAGGTGAAGCTGGACGAAGGCTTGGAAAAAACAATTGAATACTTCAAGTCGACGCTAAAGTAGTTCAGAACAAATGACCGACAAGCTGACCATCAATCAGTGGGCTGAGGAAGACCGGCCGCGCGAGAAACTGGAGCGACTGGGGCCCGGAGCCCTGTCTGATGCCGAACTGCTGGCCATACTCGTGGGCAGCGGTTCGGCGAAGGAAGATGCCGTCAGTCTGATGAAACGCATACTGGCCGACTGCAACAACAATCTGAACTCGCTGGGAAAACTCTCCATCAGCGACCTGTGCTGCTACAACGGCGTGGGCCCGGCCAAGGCCATCACCATCCTGGCTGCCTGCGAACTGGGCAAGCGCCGACAGCAAACGCAGCGCGAGGAACGGCCCGACCTGGGCACGGCCACCCGCATCTATAACCACATGCACCCCCTGATGCAGGATCTGGACGTGGAAGAGTTCTGGCTGCTGTTGCTGAACCAGAACTTCCGGCTGATTAAAGACGTGCGCATTTCGCACGGCGGCATTACCGAGACGGCTGTCGACATTCGCATCATCATGCGCGAGGCTGTGCTGGCCGGAGCCACCGTCATGGCCGTCTGCCACAACCACCCGTCGGGCAACCTGTCGCCCAGCCGTGCCGACGAAGAGCTGACCAAGAGCATTAGGCGGGCCTGCGAAATCATGCGCATTCATTTTCTCGACCACGTCATCGTGACCGACGGCCAGTACTTTTCCTTCCACGAAGCAGGGCGGCTGTAGCACTTTTCCTGCACCTTCGGCGTGTTGTTCATTTCGTACAGAGCCTCTGTACGGTTAGTACATGGCCTGTGTACGTTTGGTACATGGGCCTTGTACGTTTGGTACATGGCCTCTGTACGAAACTCATTGCAGGCCCCATGACAGGCCGTGGCAATGGGCTTTGGGCGGTGTTGCGCCTAAAAAAAGTGGGCGTAAAATGGCGGTGGTGTTCACATTTTTATTTATCTTTGCACCAGTCTTTAACTACTACTAATAAGTTTCAATGTTTTTTTGCGGCCGTATGAACAAATCAAGAAACATTCTTTGTCTGCTGTTGCTGCTCATGGCAGTCACTTTGGGCGTCGAGGCCCAGACCTTTGACACGCAGTACAGGCGCCCGGTGAGCAGCGTCATGGGCGATGTGGCGAAGCGCTTCGGCGTGAGGTTTCGCTTCGATGCAGACACCACGGGCCTCACGCTGCCCTATGCCGACTTCCGCGTGCGCCCCTATTCGCTCGAAGCCACGCTCGACAACATTTGCAAATACTTCGACTGGAATTGGTGGCCGCGTGGCGGCGGGCTCTATCGCATCAGCCGTTATGAGTATGCCCGGCGGCATGTGGACGAGGGCAGGCAGATGCTGAGCCACCTTTCGGGCTTGTATCGCAACAAGGAAGAGTGGCAGCAGCGCCGCGATGTGCTGCGCACCGAGGTGAGACGGCTGTTGGGCATCGACGCCTTTCTCGACTCGTGTGTGCAGGATGCGCGGCCCGTGCTCTCACGGGTGAGGAAGCACAAGGGCTACACCACGCAGAACATCTGCCTGGAACTGACGCCCGGCCAGCACCTTTTTGGCACCATCTATGCACCCACGGCACGGGGCCAGCACGCCTTGATCATCTGTCCCGACGGCCACTGGCAGCCCGGTCGCCACCGTACCGACGAGCAGACGCGGCTGGCCACGCTGGCCCGTATGGGAGCTGTCTGTGCCGATTTCGACCTTTACGGATGGGGGCAGTCGGCAGCCGAGGTGGGCAACCACTCCACCAGTCGTGCCCATGTGTTCCAGGCAGCCTGCTCGCTCAGGCTGCTGCAGACGCTGCTGCAGCTGCGCACCGATATAGACCCGGAGCGCATCGGCGTGTGCGGAGGCAGTGGCGGCGGCACCCACACCGTGCTGCTCGCCCTGCTCGACGACCGCATCAAGGCTTCGGCCCCTGTGGTGCATGTGGCATCCCACTTCGATGGCGGCTGCCCCTGCGAGAGCGGCATGCCCGTGCAGTTGGCTGGTGGGGGCACCTGCGAGCCGGAGCTGGCCTGCCTCATTGCCCCGCGACCCCTGTTGGTGGTGAGCGACGGCGGCGACTGGACGTCCAGCGTGCCCGAGGTGGAAATGCCGTTCATGCAGCGCATCTATGCTTTCTATGGCGCACAGGATCAGGTGCGCAACGTGCATCTGCCCCAGGAGCGCCACGATTTCGGTCCGTCGAAGCGGCAGGCCGTCTACGACTTCTTTGCCGATGTGTTTGCGCTGGACAGGACGATGTGCGACGAAAGCTGCGTCGCGATAGAGTCGGAAGAAACCCTTCAAACGAAACTGAAATGAAACGAAACATTGTTATCGCGCTGTTGCTCGCCCTGCAGGCCCTGTCGGCAGGTGCCGAAAAGCCCTGGGACCATGGTCGGCTGACCGTGAGCGGGCGCTACCTGGTGCATGCCGACGGCACGCCCTTCTTCTGGTTGGGCGAGACGGCATGGCTCTTGCCGCAGAAGCTCGACCGCTATGAGGTGGCTTTCTATCTGGACCGCTGCGAGGAAGCCGGCTTCAATGTGGTGCAGGTGCAGGTGCTCAACGCCGTGCCCAGCATCAACGTCTATGGCCAGCTGGGCAGCATCGACCAGTTTGGCCAGCCGGGCACCTATGGCTACTGGGACCACCTGGACTACATCGTAGACGAGGCAGCCCGCCGTGGCATCTATGTGGGGCTGGTTGCCATTTGGGGCTCGCAGGTGAAGGCTGGCCGCATCAGCGAGCAGCAGGCCCGCACCTATGGCCGCTTCCTGGCCGAACGCTACGGGAACCGTCCCAACATTGTGTGGATCATGGGCGGCGACATTGAGGGCAGCGTGCATCCCGAGGTGTGGCAGTCACTGGCCACCACCATCAAGAGCACAGACCCGCACCACCTCATGACCTTCCATCCACGGGGGCGAACCACGTCGGCACGTTGGTGGGGTGGGGCCGAATGGATCGACTTTCACACCTTTCAGAGCGGACATCGGCGCTACGGCCAGCGCACGGCCAAGGACAAGAACTATCCCATTGCCGACGGCACTGAGGAAGACAACTGGATGTATGTTGACTCCACCTGGACGCACGACCCCCAAAAGCCCGTGCTCGACGCCGAGCCCAGCTATGAAGATATTCCCCAGGGACTGCACGACGGCAGTCAGCCCCGCTGGCAAGCTTGCGACGTGCGGCGCTATGCCTACTGGAGCGTGTTTGCCGGATCGTGCGGCCACACCTATGGTCACAACAGCATCATGCAGTTCCTGAAGCCCGGTCAGCAGCCTGCCTATTCGGCCTGTAAGCCCTGGTATGCAGCCGTTGGTGACCCTGGCTTTGGCCAGATGAAGCACCTGAAGCAGCTCATGCTGCGCTTTCCCTACCTGGAACGGGTGCCCGACCAAAGCATCATCCTCGACAACGCCACGCGCTACGACCGCCTGATTGCCACGCGTGGCAATGACTATTTGCTGGTCTACAACTACACGGCACGGCCCATGAGGCTCGACCTGACACGCATCGGCGGCGAGCAGAAGCGCGTGTGGTGGATGGATGCTGCCACTGGCGCGATGAAATATCTGGGGCAGTTCCCCTCGCAGGTGCTCCTTTTCCGTCCCCATGAAGTGCGCGACGGCGTGCTCATTGCCATCAATGCCACCAAAGACTATCTGCAGCCATGACCCCAACCACATCCCGTCAGCCCCTGAACCATCTGCTCCTGCTGCTTGCCCTGCTGCTCTCCGGCCAGTCGTGGGCAGGCATTGGCGTTGCCAATCTGCGCGTGGAGAATCTGAAAGAACCGCTTGGAATAGACACCAGCCAGCCCCGCTTCAGCTGGGAAATAACAGCCGACGACGAGACTGGCGTGGAGCAGACGGCCTATCAGATTGAGGTGAAAACGGAGAAAGAAACACTGTGGGACTCGGGGCGCATGGCCTCTGCTGAGCAGTTGTGGGTGGACTACGGTGGCCAGCCGCTGAAGAGCAACCAGCATCTGCAGTGGCGTGTCAGGGTGTTCACCAACAAGGGCCATTCGCCCTGGAGCCCGTGGCAGCGCTTCAGCATCGGGTTGCTCAGCGAGTCGAAGTGGGGCGGGCGCTGGATAGGGCTGGAAAGTCTGCAGCCCGGCGAGCAGCGCGGCACCCACACGCGTCTGGCAGCACGCTATTTGCGCAAGGTGTTTCGTCTCGATGCCAAGCCGGTGAGGCGCGCCACGGCCTTCATTGCTGGGCTGGGACTGTACAGGCTCTTTGTGAATGGGGCCGAAGTGGGGGCCGACGATGTGCTGAAGCCAGCCCCGTCGGACTATCGGAAGACCATTTACTATAACACTTACGACGTGACCCCCCTGCTGGCCGAGGCCGCACAGCATGGCGGCTGCCTGCTGCCCGTGGGTATCGTCCTGGGCAATGGCCGCTATTTTGCACAGCGACAGGACAAGCCCTACAAGAACGTAACGTTCGGTTTGCCCAAGTGTCGCATGAACATCCTGGTGGAATATGCCGACGGCACCACACAGCGACTGGCAACCGACGATAGCTGGCGCGTCGTGGCCAGTGGTCCTGTCAGGGCCAACAACGAGTATGACGGCGAAGAATATGATGCCCGCATGGAGCTGGGCGACTGGCTCTCGGCCTCGTTCGACGATGCCGCCTGGCTCCCGGCCGAGCGTACTGCCATTCCCGAAGGCACGCTGCGGCCACAGATGATGCCTGCCATGAGGGCAGTGCCGCATCGGGCGAAACCCGTCGTTTGCCATGAAGAGGCGGGAAAGCGGGTGGTAGACTTCGGACAAAACATGGCCGGATGGGTGGCGTTCAGGCCCCTGGGAAAGCCGGGCGACACCATCCGCGTGCGCTATGCTGAGCGCCTGAACAGCGATGGAACGCTCTACACGGAGAATCTGCGCGATGCCCGTTCGGAGGATGTCTACGTCTGTGGCCCTGCCAGTGGGCTCGACGTGTGGCACCCTTCGTTTGTGTATCACGGTTTCCGCTATGTCGAAATAAGCGGAAACGCTACCGACCTGACCGCCTGCAGCGTGGCCGACGACATGGAGCAGACGGGCCACCTTGCCTGTTCCGACACCTTATTGAACAAGGTGCTGCAGCATGCTTGGTGGGGCATCCGGTCGAACTACAAGGGAATGCCCGTAGACTGTCCGCAGCGCAACGAGCGACAGCCGTGGCTGGGCGACCGCACCGTGGGGGCACGGGGCGAGTCGTTCTTCTTTGACAACGAGCGGCTCTATGCCAAGTGGACGCGCGACATCTGCGAGGCGCAACGCTCCGACGGCGTGATACCCGATGTGGCACCGGCCTTCTGGAACTATTACACCGACGACGTCACCTGGCCTGCGGCCTTGCCTTTTGCCTGCCAGATGCTCATGGAGCAGTATGGCAACAGCAAGCCCTGGCTCGATGCCAGGCCGTTTGTGGAGAAATGGGCACGTCACATGCTGGAGGAACACCTGCATGGCGGACTGATCACCAAGGACAAGTATGGCGACTGGTGCATGCCGCCAGAAAAGCTGACGCTCATTCACAGCGAGGATCCGGCGCGAAAGACCGACGGAACGCTCATTGCCACGGCCTACATGATTCGCTGCATGCAACTGCTGGGGGGCGACTTCTGGACGCAGCAGTGCCGCAAGATGACCGATGCTTTCAACCGGGCCTTCCTCACCTGCAAGCGAGGCACGTCGCCCGTGCCGGGCCATGCGCTCTATCCCGACAGCGTGTTCTATGGCAACAACACGGCCACGGCCAACCTGCTGCCGCTGGCCTTCGGCATTGTGCCCGATTCGCTGCGCGCCGTCGTGGCACAGCAGGTGGTCAGGAATGTCGTGGTCGACAACAAGGGCCACGTGAGCAGCGGCGTGATTGGCATTTCATGGCTGCTCACCACGCTCTCGGCCTGCGGCCATGGCGACGTGGCCTACATGCTGGCCACACAGCGCACCTACCCTTCCTGGGGCTACATGGCCGAACAGGGAGCCACCACCATCTGGGAACTCTGGAACGGAGACCATGCCGATGCGAAGATGAACTCGGCCAACCACGTGATGCTCCTGGGCGACCTGATTGCCTGGTGCTACCAGCAGTTGGGCGGAATCAGGCTGGACGACGTTGCTTCCGGCAGCGATGAACGGGCGTTGGCCTATAAGCATTTCCTGCTGAAACCCGACTTCTCGTTGCAGGACTGCGACTCGGTGAACTGCAGCTATCGCTCGCCTTACGGGCTGATTGTCAGCAGATGGCAGAAGCAGCACGGGCTGCTGACGTGGCAGGTGGGCGTGCCTTGCAACACCACGGCCAGTGTGTTTCTGCCCGATGGCAGCGTGCGTCGGGTGGGGTCGGGGCACTATGAGTTCAAGGTGGCATTGCCGCAGAAGCACAAGGAGGTGCTGAGCGAGGCGCTCGTCAGTCCCGGTGCTGTGTCGTGCCATGCTTCGACCATCGTCGAAACGCGTGAGGGCAGCATGGTGATGGCCTATTTTGCCGGTACATACGAGCGCAATCCCGACTGCAACATCTACGTGAACATCAAGGAAAAGGGCGCAGCCGACTGGGGAAAGCCCATCCTGGCTGCCGACGGTGGCGGTCTGGCCTGCTGGAACCCTGTGCTCACCGAAATGCCCGGCGGCGAGCTGTGGCTGTTCTACAAGGTGGGAAAGACCGTAAAGGAGTGGACGGGCTGGCTCACTCGCTCGGTCGATGGTGGCCACACCTGGGGCCCTCCGGAGCCGTTGCCCAAAGGTTTTCTGGGCCCCGTCAAGAACAAGCCGCTGCTGTTGGGCAACCGGTTGGTGTGTGGCTCGTCGACCGAAGACAGCGGGTGGCGCTTCCATGTCGAGATTTTCGACCTTGCCGACAAGACGTGGACCTATGTGGGGCCTGTGGAATCGACCGTGGCCTTGAAGACCGACGACAACCAGCTGCACCCCATCGACTGCATTCAGCCCAGTTTGCTGCAGCTGAGCGATGGGCGACTGCAGGCACTCATGCGCACCCATAACGCCCATCTTGCCACCAGCTACAGCAGCGATGGCGGACTGACGTGGACTCCGGTGACGCTGCTACAGGTGGAAAACAACCAGAGCGGAACCGATGCCGTGACGCTGCGCGATGGCCGTCATGTGCTCATCTACAACAATTTCCAGACGTTGCCGGGCGAGAAGAAGGGCCCCCGCACCCCTCTTTCGCTTGCTGTCAGCAGCGATGGACTGGCGTGGAGCCACTGGCTCACGCTGGAAGACAGTGCGTCGGGCGAGTTTTCCTACCCTGCCATCATTCAGGGAAGCGACGGAACGCTGCACTGCACCTACACCTGGCGGCGGCAGCGGGTGGCCTATAAGCAGGTGGCGCTGCCCGAATGACAGTGAGCGGCGACGGCGACGGCCTGGCCATCGGCGGCAACCACTTCGCCCAGAAGCAGCACGGGGCTCTGCAGCTTTTGCCGCAGAGCCCCGTGTTGTTTCTGTGATGACGGTCTCGGTAAGACCTTGTTTCCTCAGTGTCTCATTTCTTCTGGTTCTGGAACACCGACTTGGTGTAGACCTTTCCAGCAGTGGGGTACTTGTACCAGTCGCTCTCTTCGATGCTCTTGGTGCCCCACTTGTTGAACTGCTCGTAGGCATCCTTCACGCAAGTGCGCTCCGTGGGGTATTGGAAGTCCCACGGAATGATGATGCCGTGAGGATCTTCGCCCTTGCGGGCAATGCGCACCGTGTTGCCCTTGGTGCGGTTCTCAATGTAGGGCAGGAAGCTGTTGTCGGTGTAGGTGAAGTTGGCCGGGCACTCCACGATGTCCTGCACGGCAGTCACGTGCTGCTTTCCTTCCAGTGTGTTCACAAAGTCGCGTGTGCCGGCAGGCTGTCCGAAGAGGGCATGCACCTCCGTGGCAGCATTGAGCACCTGTCCGTTGAGGTTCTGCAGGTAGAGCTCGTCGTTGGCACCGGTGGCCTCAAGGCTGAACAGCACGTGGGTGTTGTCGATGCGCTGCGACTTCAGCACCACGTCGTTCAGGTCGTAGTCGCCGTTCTCGGTGTCCTCGAAAGCCATGGTGTAGACGTTGTTGGGCACCACGATGCTGTCTTCGTAGAGCGTAACGCCGCCCGACACCTCGAACACCACATCGTTGTAGTCGCGGTCAACCAGGTCCTCAAAGCCGATGTAAGCCTTGCCGTTGGCGCTGAAGATGGCAGCACGGCTCTTGTTGGGGCCCAGGTATGTGCTCGTGGTTCCGTGTCCGGGCCACCATCCGTAGTTCCAGCGAGCATACTTGTTGGGCTCGTTGTTCAGCAGGCTGTCGGCGTAGAAGTTCACGGCACTCTTCACGTTGCCGGCACTTCCGCCAGCCCATCCTGGCTTTTCGGGGAAGCTGTCCACACGGAACATCAGACCGATGCGGTAGCCGGCGGGGAACTCATAGGAGCCCGTCACGCCGTTGGCAAAGTTGTCGTCGCCAAAATAAGCCAGGGTGTAGGAGCGCAGACGGTGCGTAGCCTCATGCCCCAGGTTGGTGTTGGCCTTTGCCATTCGCACGCGGTCTTCGGCAGAGTTTCCGCCCACCACGAGGGCATCGGCACACTCCAGCAGCTTGAACTTGGGCAGTTGCTTCAGGAACTTGGCGCGCTCGGCGTCGCTCAAGCCTTCCACCTTGGCCGGATCATAATAATAGTAGTACAGCGACTCCCATCCCAGGAAGTCGGCCCACACGCGGACGGGGGTGATGGTAATGGGCTTCTGGCTACCGTCGGCGTAGAAGTAGTTGGCCGTGTTGATGAAATATTCGCTCTGCATCACCTTGGCAGAGTTGTCGGTGTTCTCAGGCATGATGCCCGTAATCACCTTGAACACCTCGTTGCGCTCGGCGGTGGTGAAGTCGGTCAGTTCGTTGACGGTGGTCTCGATGTCATAGAGCTGGTCGTTCCAGTCAGAGTTGTCCCACTGTTTCTCGTCGTTGGCTTTTGGTGTCTTCAGCACCATGTTCAGGTTGTCCGAGTTGCGTCCGTCGGAGATAATGGTGGGTGTGGCCACTGCGGCACGTGTGGCGCGGCTGTTGGCAACGATTGGGGCGAAGCTCACCTCCTTGTCGTTGATGCTGAAGGGCACCACGCGATACAGTCCGTTCTTGCTCACGCAGGCAGCATAGAGCGTGTCAAGGTCCTTGGGAGCGTCGTAGTTCAGGGTCACTTTGTCGCCAGCTTTCGCATCAGCCTCGTTGAGTGCGCGGGCCTGCTCCTTCTCGATGAAGGGATTGCCCGTGAGCACCTGCACCTTGGCAATCTTGAAGTTGGCCGTTTCCTCGGCGTTGGCCGTGATGGCAATCGAGCCGTTGTTCAGCATGCTCCAGTCCTGGTCGGCGGGGAATGTCACTTGAAAGACGCTCTCGGCGTGTTTCATGGCGTTGCCGGCATTGGCAGAATCGTCGTAAAGGTCTTTGTCTTTTCAGCTTCTGCTTTCTTTT
>CACXUV010000045.1 GCA_902770845.1 uncultured Prevotellaceae bacterium | reverse complement strand
TTGTTTTTCCTGGAAAAACAATTTGTTTTCACAAGAAAAACAATTTGTTTTCAACGGAAAAACATTTTGTTTTCAGCGGAAAAACAATTTGTTTTCAACAGAAAAACAATTTGTTTTTTCCGCGAAGACAAAATGAAAACAACATAACAGACATTGCAAATCCACTGTGAACACAGTGTCGTATGTGGTGAAAAGATTGACCATACAGGTAGAAAAAAAGCCGTTGCCATAGTGTAAAACTGCACTATGGCAACGGCGAAGATCTTTTTATGGATGTATTTCCTTCTTGAAAAGAAAAGCTCAAGGCATTCCTTAGAACTCAGCCGACTTAGGTGTGCGCGGGAAGGGAATGACGTCGCGAATGTTCTGCATGCCCGTGACAAACAGGATGAGACGCTCAAAGCCCAGGCCAAAGCCTGCATGAGGACAGCTGCCCCAGCGGCGCGTGTCGATGTACCACCACAGGTGGGTCTGATCCATCTGACGACGTTCAATCTCGCCCATCAGCTTGTCATAGCTCTCTTCACGCACCGAGCCGCCAATGATTTCGCCAATCTGCGGGAATAGCACGTCGGTGCCCTGCATGGTGGGACCAGGTGCAATGGCGCCCTTGTAGCCCACCGAACCGCCATCGGCCGTGTCTTGGTTCTGCTTCATATAGAACGACTTGAAAGCACGCGGATAGTCGGTCATGATGACTGGCTTCTTGAAGTGCTCTTCCACCAGGTAGCGTTCATGCTCGGAGGCCAGGTCGTCGCCCCAGTTGCAGGGGAACTCGAACTTCTTGCCCTGCTTGATGGCTTCCTGCAGAATGTTGATGCCCTCTGTGTAAGGCAAGCGCACGAAGGTTTCCTTCAGCACTCCTTCCAAACGCTCGATGAGCGTCTTGTCGATCATCTTGTTCAGGAACTCCAGGTCGTCCTTGCAGTTGTCGAGTGCCCAACGCACACAGTACTTGATGAAGTCTTCCTCCAAATCCATCAGCTCTTCCTGGTCGAGGAAGGCCACCTCGGGCTCAACCATCCAGAACTCGGCCAGATGGCGCGGAGTGTTGCTGTTCTCGGCACGGAAGGTGGGACCAAAGGTGTAGATGGCACCCAGTGCCGTTGCACCCAGCTCGCCTTCAAGCTGACCAGAGACGGTGAGCGAGGTCTGCTCGCCGAAGAAGTCGTCGTCGTAGATAATCTTGCCCTGTTCGTCCTTCTTCAGGTCGTAGAGGTTCTTCGTGGTCACCTGGAACATGTTGCCGGCACCCTCGCAGTCGCTGGCAGTGATGAGCGGCGTGTGGAAATAGTAGAAGCCATGCTCATGGAAATAAGTATGGATGGCCATGGCCATGTTGTGACGAATGCGCATGACGGCTCCAAAGGTGTTGGTGCGCAGGCGCATGTGGGCATTCTTGCGCATGGCCTCGAAGCTCTGGCCTTTCTTCTGCATGGGGTAGTCGTTGCCACAGAGTCCATAGACCACCAGATTGGTGGCTTGTATTTCGCAGCTCTGTCCTGCGCCCTGGCTCTCCACCAGTTTTCCTTCTGCACAGATGCAGGCACCCGTGGTGATTTGCTTCAGCAGTTCTTCGCTGAACTTGGTGGGGTCTACCACAATCTGAACGTTGTTAATGGTAGAGCCATCGTTCAGGGCAATGAAGTCTACTGCCTTGCTGCTGCGGTGCGTGCGCACCCAGCCCTTCACACAAATGTCTTTTCCATATTCAGTGCTTTGCAGCACGTCAATTATCTTTGTCCTTTTCATCTTCAATGTTGAAATCTTTAATCATTCATACGCTCCCATGCGCAGACGATCGACCTCTTCCTCAGTGAGGTAGCGCCAGTCGCCACGACGCAGGTTCTTCTTGGTGAGACCGGCAAACTGCACGCGGTCGAGCTTCACCACCTTGTAGCCAAGACTCTCGAAAATGCGGCGCACAATGCGGTTCTTGCCCGAATGAATCTCGATGCCCACTTGCTTCTTGTCCACAGGATCGGCATACTGAACGTCGTCGGCCTTGATTTCACCGTCGTCGAGCATGATGCCCTCGGCTATTTGCTGCAAATCGTGAGCCGTCACGTTGTGGTCAAGATATACGTGGTAAATCTTCTTCTTCAGATACTTGGGATGCGTGAGCTTAGAGGCCAGGTCGCCATCGTTCGTAAGCAGCAGCACACCCGTGGTGTTGCGGTCGAGACGACCAACGGGATAGATGCGCTCAGGGCAGGCATTCTTCACCAAATCCATCACCGTCTTGCGCTGCTGTGGATCGTCGCTGGTGGTCACGTAGTCCTTTGGCTTGTTCAGAAGCACATAGACCTTCTTCTCTAACGACACGGCATCATCGTGGAAACGAATCACGTCGGTGCGCATCACCTTGGTGCCCAGCTCGGTAACAACCTGTCCGTTCACGGTGACCACACCTGCCTGAATGAACTCATCGGCCTCGCGACGGCTGCAAACACCGGCATTGGCCAGGAACTTGTTCAGACGGATGGGCTCATTGGGGTCGAAGTTCACCTCTTTATATTCTATGCGTTTCTTCATAGAATACTTTGCATTAGGATCATAGTCGGCTGTGCGCTGACGATAGCCACCCTGAGGACGCTGGCCGTAGCCACCACGCTGCTGATAGCCACCCTGAGGACGCTGACCATAACCACCCTGAGGACGCTGGCCATAGCCACCACGCTGCTGATAGCCGCCCTGTGGACGCTGACCATAACCACCCTGCTGGCGAGGTTGGTAACCACCACGCGACTGGCCGTAGCCTTCGCGCTGCTGACCATAGCCACCATACTGCTGGCGAGGCTGATAGCCCCCCTGGTGCTCGTCGCCATCCTGATTATTGTAACGGGGACGATAGCCGCCCTGCGGACGCTGGCCATAACCACCTTGCGAACGGGACTGGTAGCTGCCACCGTAATTATTGTTCTGACGCGGACGATAGCCACCACGCTGAGGGGCCTGGTTATGCAAGCCGGCACCAAAGCCTTCCGGACGGAAACCGCCTTCGTCGTTACTACGCTTGTTGTAAGCAGGACGCTCGTAGCCGCCTGTGTTGGAATGCGACTGTCCGGAATGAATACGCGGACGTGGCGAACGACCTACGGGTCTGTACTCGCGCTGGTAGCCCTCACGGCTGCCCTGCTGCTCTTGCTGAGTCTGTTCTTCCTGTTTGTTTTCGTTTTCTAAATCCATGGGTACAATTCTTAAAACTTAATTCTTGATACTTAAACTTTAACACGCTGCGTCGCACGACGCTTTCTTTTTTATTGAATATTTTTTTAGATTCCTGTATAATTCCATGGCGTGATGGCCATGAGTTCCTGCTTCACGGCATCGCTCACCTGCAGTGTTTCGATGAAGTCATGAATGGTTTGCTCCGTCATTTTCTGGTTGGTACGGGTCAGTGCCTTCAGGGCTTCATAGGGATGCGGATAGGCTTCACGGCGCAAGATGGTCTGAATGGCCTCGGCCACCACGGCCCAAGTCTGCTCCAGGTCTTCGTGCAGCTTGTCTTCGTTCAGGATGAGCTTGCGCAAGCCTTTCAATGTGCTCTCGAAAGCAATCACACTGTGACCCATAGGCACACCCACATTGCGCAACACCGTGGAATCGGTGAGGTCGCGCTGCAAACGACTCACTGGCAATTTCTGTGCCAAAAATGCCAAGATGGCATTGGAAAGGCCCAGGTTGCCTTCAGAGTTTTCGTAGTCAATGGGATTCACCTTGTGGGGCATGGCACTGCTGCCCACCTCGCCGGCCTTGATCTTCTGCTTGAAATATTCCATCGAGATGTACATCCAGAAATCGCGGTCAAGGTCGATAATAATGGTATTGATGCGGCGCATGGCATCGAACAAGGCCCCCATCCAGTCGTAATTGGAAATCTGGGTGGTGAACTGCTCACGCTCCAACCCAAGCTTTTCGCTCACGAAACGATTGCCAAACTCCTGCCAATCATACTGTGGAAAAGCCACATGATGAGCATTGAAATTGCCTGTGGCACCGCCGAACTTGGCCGTGATGGGCACTTCTTTCATGGCACGCAACTGCTCTTCCAGGCGATAGACAAAAACCATCACCTCCTTGCCCAAACGGGTGGGCGAAGCTGGCTGCCCATGTGTGCGGGCCAGCATGGGCACCATCTTCCACTCTTCGGCATAGTCGTTGAGCTGCTCTATCAACTCTTCCAAAAGCGGATAGTACACCTGCTCCAGTGCCTCCTTGATGGAAAGGGGCACGCTGGTGTTATTGATGTCCTGTGAGGTAAGGCCAAAGTGAATGAATTCTTTATAGGCATCGAACCCGCCCATCTTGTCGAGTTCCTCCTTGATATAATATTCCACAGCCTTCACGTCATGATTGGTCACCTTCTCGATATCCTTCACACGCTGGGCCTCGGCAGGCGTGAAATTGCGATAAATATCGCGAAGCGGTTCAAACAAAGCATGGTCAAAATCCTGCAGCTGCGGCAGGGGCAATTCGCATAGCGTAATAAAATACTCAATCTCTACGCGCAGGCGGTAACGCACCAATGCATACTCCGAAAAAAACTCTCCCAGCTTCTCGGTTTTTCCACGATAGCGGCCATCAATAGGCGAGATAGCAGTTAGTTTGCTTAATTCCATTCTTTAAAAAATCAATAGATAATTATCTTTTTGCGGCCGCAAAGGTACTACTTTTTCATCAAATAAGTGCAATTAAGGAGAGTTTTTTCTGCCTGCCAACACTTTTTATGATAATCCGGGCATAAAGAAAACTGCATTCCCATGAGAGAGAATGCAGTTTTCATTGTGTGGGCGTTGACGGATTCGAACCGCCGACCCTCTGCTTGTAAGGCAGATGCTCTGAACCAACTGAGCTAAACGCCCTGCTTTTTGTAAGCGGGTGCAAAGGTACAACGTTTTTTTGAAACGACCAAATTTTTTCTTTACTTTTTCTGCTTCTGCGTCCAAAAAGGTTGGAAAAGCGAGAAAAAGTGCTGCCATGCTTTTTCTTGCATAGCAGCACTTTCCTTCCTGTTGTCTGGCTATATACCTGACAAAAACAGATTAGTCATTAGAGCCACCAGAGTGAATCTCAGTGTCGGACGTAGCCGGGTGAGTCAGTTCCACTTTTGACTTCACTGCGCCATAGACCACCACCGAGAAACGGGTGAACTTGTTGGGATCGTCTTCACGCCGCGACTCAAATTCGTAAGAAGTCACTCGCTGAGAAAGCGTCACGTGAGCAGTACCTGCAACTGTAGCATTGAACGTGTAGGGCACGTTCTCCTGCAAGAACATGGGCACGCCAAACGTGTTGTCCAGGAACTGTCCAATCAGCGACTTGGCCGAATTGTCGGCCACATAGCCCACCTGGCGGTCATAGTAAAACTGCTGACGTCCTGCAGAAACCTCGAAGCTGTTGTCATAAATCACGCTATCACTACGGTTGATACTGATCACCTTTGCAAGCATCATAATATCATAGATAGAGAAGTGCGTCAGTTCCACAGTCAGACTGTTTTCTTCGCCACGAGTCAAGTTGATTCGCTCACTCCTGTTCTGACGGTTCACCACCCTCAAGTTCAGGTTCTCCGATCCCGGAATATACAGATTCACTTTCACTGGATTGGTGAACCTGGCACCATCAGGGCGGCAGTCGAGTGCCAGCACAGCATCCTCAATCGTGCTGTTAGCCAGCACATTCTTGTCTTCATCCGTATGAGGCTTGAACACTGTGATAGAATAAGGTTCGGCCGTATTGCCCGTGTTACCGGCATCAGCAGGCACAACGAGCACAGCCTTCACGTTTCCATCCAGACCCGTATTCTCGTCTTCCAGCTCGTTGTCTTTCTGGTTCTCAAGGTCGTTTTCAACCCTCAGTTCCTCACCAGGCGTCTGGAAAGCAGCATTGGCCGACAGCTTATAGAGCTGAACATTCACCTGCTTCCAGTCTTCCTCACCAAAGGAAACATCAATAGTCTGAGGCAGATAGCCTTCCTGAGCAGCCTTCGCATCAGGTGTGACCACCAATGTGCCTTTTGCATTGGCGTTCTCAAAAGTGGCCTTAGTGGCAGTTCCTTTCGTTACGCCTCCGTAGGCAAAGGTTGCAGCAACGTTTGACTTCACAACCAGAGTCTTGCTAAAAACAACTGGTGCATCATTGACCAACACATCGGTCACCATAGGTTCTGAACCGCTTTCATCCCTGTGGCACGACGCAAATGTTGCAGACAAGGCAACGGCTAATACGAATGCAACAGCACCGTTAAAAAACTTTCTCATAGTCAAATATTCCATTATTTATTTAATTGCAACTGTTGCACGACGGTTATAGTTCATCGGATTCAACACATCCACGCCACCAGCTGCCACAATCTCGATATTGTCACGGCTCACGCCCATCTTCACGAGTTCATTGACCACCGTCTCAGCACGCTTCTGACTGAGTTTCTGGTTCAGCGCAGCACTGCCAGTCTTGCTGTCGGCATAGCCCGTCACAACAATCTTGCTGCCATTCTGCTTGGCCAGATTGACCAGGTCCTTCACATTCTGCAAATCCTTACGCGAAGCAATGTTGCTCTTGCCAAGGTTGAAGAACACCGACACAGGAGAAGCCACCACTTCCTTCACTGTCACGGTCTTGGTCTCGGCCGCCACAGGCTTCTGGTTCTTGAGCAGCTGCTGCAAGCGGTTGTTCTCGGCCTGCTCGTCGGACAACTGTGCATTCAGAGCGTCAATCTGGCTCTGCGACAGAGCCTTCAAAGCGTCGACATCGGGCACCTTGTTCCATGTGCACTTGCCAATATTGAACAACAGTCCCAGCTCTGCCGAGAAATAATGATCGGTCTTAGCCACCGTGCTGCCATAGTTCTTTACCTCTGCAAACACCTGATAATCAGCAAGATTATACGACAAATCGAGCTGCAAGCCAATGTGCTTGCTCAGACGGAAGGTGTTATACAGACCAAAACTTGTGGTCACGCTGTTCACGTTGGCAGTGAAATTGCGCAACAGGCCAGCACCCAGATAAGGAATGAAATTCCACACGCGATCGGCCTTATAACCCAAAAGCAGATTGTGCAGATTGAAGAGGGCCTGCTCCTGAATGTTCATGAACTTAACCTCTCCGTCTTCTGCAACATCTGTCAGGGCATTGTGTCCTTTAAAGAAATAGGTGCCCTTGGTGCGGAGTCCCATACCAGGAGTGAACCACTTACCAACAGAAACGGTCACACCCAAATCCTGACGGAAGTCCTTGAAAAGACCACCGGCGAGACGGGGCGTCAGCGTCCGCTCGAAAGCCGAATAAGAAGCTCCATACTCAAAACCTGCCGTTACAAACCAGTTGCTCCAAAACGAATTTGTAGCAACGCTGTACTTCTGTTCCGGCAATTCCTCCTGAGCCATACCAGCAACCGACACACTTGCCAGGGCCAGCATCATCAAAATCTTTTTCATGTCTATTATTTTTATTTAAGTAATTTTTTGCTATGCCTAATCGATTGCAAAAGTAAGTATTAAAATTCAAACATCCAACAAAAAAAGCCATTAAATGCTTTTATCAACGCAAAAATATGGCAAAACTATCATCTTTCCTTTGAAAACAGCCTTTATTCAACCAAAAAAAAGTTCAATTTCGTGCTGGGGCAAGATGTACAGAATGACACGCCCGTCGGGGGTGTAGTTGACGTTTGAGCAGGCAAACAACCGATTGATAACACGCTCCATTTCTTCGTTCGAGAGCACCTGTCCCTCGGGAATAGCCGTTTCGCGAGCCATACTCTGAGCCAGCGTAGCATGCAACTGCGTTGTGTCGACAGCCCCTTGCTCGGCTGCATCGGCCACAATGCTCGACACCAGCGCCACAGGATTCAAGCCGTCAAGTCCTGCCGGTACGCCGTTCACTGCATAGCTGCCACCTCCCAGGTCGCTCAGGTCGAAGCCCAGTCCGGCCAGCTCGGGCATGATGCGCTGCAAAGTCACGGCATCCGACGGTGCAAACTGCATCACTTCTGGGAAGAGCAAACGCTGAGTGCTGCTCAGGTGCTGTGCCAACTGCTCCAAATAAGCTTCATAGCGTATGCGCATATCGGCACGGTGCTGGTCTACAATCATGAGTCCCGAACGCACCGCCGTCATGATGTAGCGTCCCTTATATTGATAATGCACCGGCGACCTGTCTGCCAGCAGATGTTCCGACATGTCCGTGTCGTCGTCGGGAAACAGTTGTCCTTGTTCTGTTGGAAGAGAATCTTTCTGCTGAATGCCTTCATACAGTTGCTGCCAGTCAGTCGCAACACTCCGGGATGGCTGCCCACTTTGCCGTTCCGACCTTGTGGCAAAAGGATTGTAGTCAAGATTATAATTAACCTTTGGCATGCTGATGCTGTCACACTGCGGGTCGAAGAGCGGAATGTCTGGCCGCCCCTCCGTGTCGAAGTCAATCGTCGGCACATCGCAGAACTTGCCTATTGCATCCTTAACTGCAGCCGACAGAATTTGCCAAATGCTTTGTTCGTTCTCAAACTTAATCTCAGTCTTTGTGGGATGAATGTTCACGTCAATATCGGATGGTGCCACTTCGAAGTACACGAAATAGGGCACCATCATGCCTTGGGGAACCAGTCGTTCAAACGCATTGACTACAGCTTTATGAAAATAGGCATGCCTCATGTAGCGGCCATTGACGAAAAAGAAGTTATGTGCGCCCTTCTTCCTGGCCGACTCCGGCTTTCCCACAAAGCCCGTGATGCGACACATCACCGTATCGACCTCCAAAGGCAACAGATCATGGTTCAGTTTCTTGCCAAACACATCCACTATGCGCTGACGGAGTGATGCCGCCCGCAAGTTCAGCAACTCCTGTCCGTTGCTGTGCAAGCTGAAGGCTATGTCGGGGTAGACCAGCACGATGCGCTCAAAGGCAGTCATGATGTTTCCCAGTTCCGTGGCATTGCTTTTCAGGAACTTGCGGCGAGCCGGCACATTGAAGAACAAATTCTCCACCCTGAAGTTGCACCCCACAGGACAAGCCACAGGTTCCTGACTCACCACACGCGATCCCTGCAACGCAAGCCGTGTGCCAATGTCTTCGCCTTGCATGCGAGTGGTCAGTTCCACCTGGGCCACGGCTGCCACCGACGGCAAGGCTTCGCCGCGAAAGCCCATCGTGTGCAGGGCAAACAAATCGTCGGCCTTGCGAATCTTCGATGTGGCATGACGCTCAAAAGCCAGACGAGCGTCGGTTTCCGACATGCCGCAACCGTCGTCGATCACCTGAATCAGTGTCCGCCCGGCATCCACCACAACAACGTGTATGTTCTTGGCACCTGCATCGACCGAGTTTTCCACCAGTTCCTTGATAACCGACGCAGGCCGTTGTATCACCTCTCCCGCAGCTATCTGGTTAGCCACCGAGTCAGGCAGAAGTTGAATGATGTCGCTCATAACAGAAATTTCCAAATAACAATAAAGACAATCACCAGCAGCATGGCCATTGGCAGAACCATCCATCCCGCCACACCACGCGTGGCCACCGACCGACTTTTCGCAGCGAAGGCCGCATGCAACCGCTTTGACAGCTGCTGCTCTGCCGGCTCCAAGCCCAGCTCGCCACGGGCCCTTTGCTCAATCTCGGTCAGCAGTTCGCGCCGCTCATCAATATAGATGGGTTTAAGGCTGAATGGACGTGGCCTCTTCATTGGCATCAGTTTTATTCGTGGCAACGGGTCTTGGCGGCGTGCGCGATGCACGTTGGGCCGACGTCTGACGGCGCTTTTGCACCTTCAGTTCTGTACCCGGTTTCTTTCCGCGCCACACAAAGATGTCGTCTTTCGAGAGCGGACGCACATAGTCGAACCAGGCAAAGCCCTCCAAATAGCGCTTGGCTGGTGGAATCTGCGTCATGGGATACATGATGCCGCTGCTCTTGGGCGCCCAGATGCGCTGCAACTTGCGTTGCTCCATGAACATGCGCAGCAGGCTGGTCTCCATCGACACCATGCCCACAAAGCTGCTATCGGCATCGTCCTCAGGATAATACACCACCAGGACATTGTCTTTTGCCTGTGCCTCATGAATATCGCCTTTCTCGAAAAAGGCAAACATTTCGTGCGACGACACCTGATTGAAGACGTCTTTTTCGTGCAGGTCTTCTATCGAAAATGCCTGGTTGACAACATGGGCATAGTCCACCACGGAGTCTTTCATGTAGACGTGTATCTCTTCACCCAGCAGCTGCTGATTCTGGTTCCACACAATGGGGTCTTTATAGAGCACCAGGCAGGAGTCTTTCTGGTCGTAGACGAGCGAGTCGCACACAGCCTGCAAGTCAATTCTATGTGCGCGTACCTTATTATACGCGTGAATGACGCGATACACCGAGTCGGTTTCCTTGTTGTAGGTAAACACCTTGAAAGTGTCGGCATGCATGAAGAGCGAGTCGCGCTGAGAGAAATCCACCACCCGCGCACTGTCGGTACACATGGCATAACCCGTGTGTTCATCGTAGTAGCCGTAGTTTCCCGTAAGCAGGTTCTTGTTCACCGTGTCGGTATATACAATGTTGCCGAAGGCTTCGTTCACTCCCGTCTTGCCGTCATACCACAGGCTGTCGCCCGTGAGCTTGCGCCCCTCATTGTCGAGCACCGACCGCTGCATCAGCTCGCCTTGCTCCGTCTGGGTGTTGTAATAGCCCAGCTCGGAGTAGATGTGGCTCTTGCCACTGACAATGTCCGACGGCCCCACGATATGTGCCAGTTTCAGGTTGGTGTCATAATAGAGTGAGTCGGTGGTGAGCGTGAAGTTCTTGTCGCGCATGTTCACGTCGTAGTAGAAGATGGCCATCTTCGTATCGGTGTGATATTCGCCCCAGTCGCTCACCAGCGTGGTGGTCTTGTCCACCATTTTGCCCCCCTCCTGATAATAGCCCATGTTCCACAGGCGGTCATAGTAGAGCGAGTCAGTGTAGAGTGTGGTTCCGCGATGTTTCAGCACCACGTTCTGCAGGGCCTGCATCAGCTGGTCGTTGCCGTCATAGTAGCCATAGTCGCTAACGAGCGACAACGTGTCGCCCTGATACATGCGCACATTTCCGAAGGCAGCAAACGAGTTGCTCTCTTCAAAGAAATTGGCACTGTCGCACAACAGCCGTGCACCGGCATGCTCAAACTCCACCTTGCCGCGCAGCACGGTAGCATCGTTGTTGCGCCATTTCTCATAGAACAGCTGGTCGGCATGAACCAGATAGACGCGCTTGTCGTCGGCTTTCTTGCTGCGCTTCTGCGTGGTTCGGGCCTTCTTCCGTGCTGGCATAGCGGGAGCCGCAGCACGCAGGACCGAGACACAAAGCGCACACAGAAGCACCAAGACGATGCTTCTGTGGACTCTTTTTCCTATGATGTGCCTAACTTTCAAATTCTCCGTTCTGTAATCTCTCTGTTACCTAATCCAACCTTCGTATTCAAAGTCGCAGTTGCGATATTCGTCGTTGATGCGCACATAGGTATTCTTAATCTTGTCTGTCACCCACTTGTGCAGGGCTTCCTCGCGTCGTTTCTCGAGCACCACCTCCTGCATCACCTGGAAGTCTTCGGTTATCGTGGCCTTGTGACCCTCGATGCGGTTCTTCAGTTTGGCAATGGCACACACCGTTTTGCCTTTGGAGTTGGTCATGGTGAAGGGTGCCGATATTTGACCAATCTGCATGGTATCAACCACACGGGCCACCTCCGATGGCAGGTCTTTCAGTTGGAACTTCGACGTCTGTCCGCGCTCCGACCGGTTGGCCATAAGTCCCCGGTTGTTGCGTGTGTCCTTATCGTCCGAGAAGAAGTTCACTGCATCCTCAAACGTGTACTTGTCGGCCATGAGCACCTCCTTCAGCACCGGTGGCACCACCCCCGCACGAATCTCGTTGGCAATGGTGTCGAGCAGGTTCAGCGAAGCCGTGATGGCCGAATCGCTCACTTCGGGCTTCAGCAGTATGTGGCGTGCATTCACCTTGTCGCCACGCTTGTCGATGAGCTGTATGATGTGGAAGCCAAACTCTGTCTCTACAATCTTCGACACCTTCTTGGGATCGGTCAGGTTGAAGGCTACGCTCGAAAACTCGGGCACCCATTGTCCGCGACCGGTATAGCCCAGTTCGCCGCCATTGCGGGCCGAACCATCCTGCGAATAGAGACGGGCCAGCGTGGCAAACGATGTTTCGCCCTTGTTGATGCGCTCAGTGAACGAGCGCAGCTGGTCCTTCACGCGGTTGATTTCCTCGGGAGCAATGCGTGGGGTCTGCGTGATAATCTGCACCTCCACCTCCGTGGGCACATAGGGAATGCTGTCCTGGGGCAGATCCTTGAAGAAGCGGCGCACCTCGGCAGGCGTGGCCGTCACTTTCTCCGACAGCTTCGACTTCATGCGCTGAATCATGATTTGGTCGCGCAGCTCGTCGTGCATCGAAGAGCGAATCTGACTGATGCTTTGCTTGCGATACTCCTCAAGTTTTTCGCGCGAGCCTATTTGCGAAATCATGTACTCCAACCGGGCTTCCACCTGTGCCGAAATCTCCGACTCGGTGGCCTGTATGCTGTCAATGGCGGCCTGATGCAGGAACAGCTTCTGCACGGCTATTTGCTCCGGAATGGCACAGTCGGGATTGCGATCCCAGCGCATGCCCTCCATGGCTGCCTGTATGCGCATCACCTCCACGTCGCTCTTCAGGATGGGCTCGTCGCCCACCACCCAGATCACTTCGTCGACCACGTTCTGCGCCGCAGCACGGCTAATGAACAGTGAACAGTGAGCAGCAAGCAGCAGTGCCACCATCACCATCCATCTACATCTCATCATATCAGTTCTTGTTTACGGTTTCCAATACTTCTTTGTTCACGGTGAACGTATAGCGCTTGCGCAACTCGGCCACCCACTCTTTCTCCAACTGTTCCTGATAGTCGGCCACCACCAGACCGCGCACGTCGGTATAGTCTTCGGGGCCTTTCTTCAGCAGTTTGCCAAAGACGTCGTCAATGGGATAGTCTTTCAGCTTGTTCACGGTGGTGTCCTTGCCAAACACCAGGCTGTCTACCAAGGCATTGTCGCCCTGGCGGAAGATGCCTTTCTCCACACGGATGCGGATGGTGCTGTCGCCATTGAACGTGGTGCGCAGCTTCTCGGCCCACTGGTCGAAGGGCAACTTCTTCACACAGTCCTTCACAGCCTGACGGTCGGCCTGGTTCTTCACGTGGAAGGCCATGCCCTTGAAACGGGGCTTGTCCCAGTTGTACTTTTTCTTGTTCTTCTTGAAGTATTCTGCCAGGCCAGCCTCGTCCTTGGCCGCCTTGTCCCACACCAGACGGTTGCTCACCTCATAGAGCAACAGACCGTCGTAGTACTCACGAATCAAATACTTCAGTTCCGGGTCTTTCTCGGCAAGCTCGTCGGCCTTCTGGTCCATCAGCTGCGCCTTGGTCAAGGTGCCTTCAGAGGCTTTCACCAGCGAGTCGACCAGCTGTTCGGCAATGCGCTCCCGCAGGTTGCGCTGCTCAATGAAGCGAATGATGTTGTCGTGATGAAACTCGAAGGGCTCCAGCATCTTGCGCTCCTTCATCAGAATGATGTGGTAGCCGTAAGGCGACTGCACCACACCCGACATTTCACCGGGCTGCAAGGCATAAGCCGCGTCCTCGAACTCCTTCACCAGCTGACCGCGCTGCACAAATGGCAGCAAACCGCCCTGACGGGCAGAGCCAGGATCCTGCGACACCTTCCGAGCCATTTCGGCAAAGTCGGCACCGGCCTTCAGGGCTTTGTAGATGGAGTCGATGCGCACCTTGGCCTCTTCCTGTTCTGCAGCCGTGGCCTGCTGGTTGAGCCTCAACAGTATATGGGCCACCTGCACCAGTCCGTCGGGACCAATCTGCTGCACCGTCTGATCATAGATGCGATGGGCTTCGCGCTCCACATCGGCGTCGGTCACCAAGAGCGGGCGCACCTGCTGGTCGCGATACTGGGCAAACTCGTCCTTGAACGACTGCAGCGTGTCGTAGTGCTCGTCCAGGGCAGCACACACCTTGAGCTTATAATTTATAAAGAGGTCTACGTATTCCTCGACGCTTTTCTTGTCGATAACGCCCTCAGTGTTGTTCTTGTTGTAACTGTATTCAAACTCCGAGCGCAGCACAGGCTCGCCATTGATGGTCATGATGACAGGGTCGGCAGTCTGCGCCAAAGCTGTGGTGCTTATGGTGAAAGCAGCCAAAAGTGTTTTCAGTTTCATTGCTTTATTCTGGTCGTGAATAGTTTGGTGCTTCGCTCGTGATCGTAATGTCATGCGGATGACTTTCCATGACGCCGGCATTGGTGATGCGTGTGAACTTGGCATCGTGCAATTTCTCAATCGAGGCAGCTCCGCAATAGCCCATGCCCGAGCGCAGACCACCAGTGAGCTGATAGATGACCTCCTGCACCGTGCCCTTGTAAGGCACACGGCCGGCAATGCCTTCGGGCACCAGCTTCTTCACATCCTTCGTGTCGGCCTGGAAATAGCGGTCCTTCGACCCATGCTCCATGGCCTCGAGCGAACCCATGCCGCGATAGCTCTTGAACTTACGTCCATTATATATTATGGTGTCGCCGGGGCTCTCCTCGGTGCCTGCCACCAGCGAACCAATCATCACGCTCGAGCCACCGGCAGCCAGGGCCTTCACCACGTCGCCGCTGTAGCGCAGTCCGCCGTCGGCAATCAGGGGCACATCGGTGCCCTTCAGGGCAGAATACACATCGTAGACGGCACTCAGCTGGGGCACACCCACGCCGGCCACCACACGGGTGGTGCAGATAGAGCCTGGGCCAATGCCCACCTTCACGGCGTCGGCACCGTTTTCAACCAGCATCTTGGCAGCAGCACCTGTGGCAATATTACCCACCACAATGTCGATATCCTTGAACGATGCCTTTGCCTCGCGCAGCTTGTCAACGACACCACGCGAATGGCCGTGGGCCGTGTCAATCACGATGGCGTCGGCACCGGCACTCACCAGTGCCTGCATGCGGTCGAGCGTGTCGGTCGTAACGCCCACACCGGCAGCCACGCGCAGACGACCCTTCTCGTCCTTGCAGGCCATGGGCTTGTCCTTGGCCTTGGTAATGTCCTTATAAGTAATCAGGCCCACCAGGCGATTGTCCTTGTCCACCACGGGCAGCTTTTCAATTTTGTTCTCCTGCAGAATCTGTGCAGCCGCCGAAAGGTCGGTCTGCTGATGGGTGGTCACCAGGTTTTCCTTCGACATAATCTCGTCGACAGGTCTGTCCAGCCTACGTTCAAAGCGCAGGTCGCGGTTGGTCACGATGCCCACCAGGTGCTTCTCATCGTCGACCACAGGAATGCCGCCAATGTGATATTCTGCCATGATGTCGAGCGCCTGGGCCACCGTTGCCCCCAGGGGAATGGTAATCGGATCATAGATCATGCCGTTCTCGGCACGCTTCACGATGGCCACCTGGCGAGCCTGCTCCTCAATGGGCATGTTCTTGTGAATCACGCCAATGCCGCCCTCGCGTGCAATGGCGATGGCCATCTGGCTCTCGGTCACAGTGTCCATGGCGGCCGTGACAAAAGGCACGTTCAGCATGATGTTGCGCGAGAAGCGTGTTTTCAACTCTACCATTTTTGGCAGTACCTCAGAATAAGCGGGAATGAGCAGGACGTCGTCGAAAGTAAGGCCGTCCATCACGATTTTGTCTGCAATAAATGAAGCCATAAATTTATACCTTTCTTTTTTATTGCGTGCAAAGGTACATCTTTTTCCGAACAAAATGCACACCTTTCGTCCTTTTTCGCATAATATTAATACGATTTAACCCACCATGCAACGGTTTCCGGCAGTCCCGCCTGCTGACACTTACTTCATCTTGATGCACAACTTGGTGAGGTCGTCGCTGGGATCGGCATCTCCCACAAACTCCTCAACGGCCCTGTGGATGGTCTCCGATGTCTCACGGGCATTGCCCAGGTCTTGCTGCAACAATGCCTGCAGGCGCTCGTCGCCAAACTGCTCCTTGTTGATGTTCTCAGCCTCGTTGATGCCGTCGGTGTAGACAAAGAGGGTCTTCCCGCGCATGCTTTCGAGCTCTTCGCCTTCAAAATGCATCTCCGGCCACAGGCCGATGGGCGCGTTAGACTCTATCTTCATGTATTCACCGTCGAGCAGGGGCGGGTTGTGACCGGCATTGCAGAACTCCATGTGGCCCGTCTTCAGGTTGATGAGTCCGATGAACATAGTGACAAACATGCCCTGCTCGTTGTCCTCAGAGAGCACGTTGTTCAAGCGCGTCGCAATGGTGTCGGGCATGAGCTTGCCGTCAACCAGCGTGCGGAACATGCGGGTTACCTCAGCCATGTAGAGGGCCGCCGGAATGCCCTTGCCGCTGACGTCGCCCACACAGAAGTACAGCAGGTCGTCGATGAGGGCGTAGCCGTAGAGGTCGCCGCCCACTTCGCGGGCCGGTGTCATCATGGCATAGATGTCCACATCCTTACGCTTGGGGAAGACATGGGGAAGCATGCGCTTCTGTATCTCACGGGCAATGCGCAGCTCACTTGCAATGCGCTCCTTGTCCTTGGTGGTCTTTTCGAGCACGTCGTATGCCTGCTGCAGTTTCTGGTTGATGCTTTGCAGGTGTTTCGCCTGCTTCTTGCGACGATAGGCAAAGATGGAGAGGAAGGTGATGACTATGGCAGCAATGATGCCACCACCCATCAGCATCAGGCGGCCGTTGGCCAGCTGCTGCTCCTTCACCTCGTTCTCAGCGTAGGTGATGGACAGCTCGCTGTCGAACTCGTTCATCTGCGAACGTGCCTCCGACGACTGGATGGAGTCAATCACCGCACGGGTGCGCTTCTGCCAGTAGAGAGCCTGCTTCCAGTCGCCCATGTGCTCGTATATCGACGCCTTCTGGGCATACTTGTTCTGCATGTGGATGAGCTTTTCACTGCGCTTTAGGGCAAGCTGCCACTGCTTGCGGTTCTTGGCCTGATAGACGCTGAGCAGCTCGCCGAAGAGTCCACCCTGACCGCCATGCTCCGCAATCAGCTGTGCCCGTTCCTTGTAAGCCTCTTCAAAGCCGAGGCTGTCGCCCTGGTTATAGCGTGCCAGACATTTATAGCTCCAGGCCGTAATCTGGTTCATCGGCATGATGCCGGGTTCCCCAAGTGCCTTGCAGGCGTTCTCCTGCACCTCGCCGTAGTCTTTCCGGTGGAGTGCCACCTCACAAAGTCCCAGATAGCAGGGAGCTGCACTCTCGCCGGGCAGGTATTTCTCCTTGAGCTTCAGCGCCTGGGTGAAACTCTTCTCTGCCAGTCCCATGTTGCCCGACTCCTGGCGTATGGTGCCCAAGGTGAAGGTGGCGAAATACATGCCGATGTTGCTCTTGTGCTCCTTGGCATGATGGTAGATGGCATGAGCCAGCCTGACACCCTCCTTTCGGTCGACATACTCAAACATGTAGAGTGCCTCATAGCTGAACATCCTGTAGTAGATGTCCTCATAGCCCGTCTTCTCGGTAGCTTTCTTCACCTGGCTGACGGTGGCAAAATACTTGTCCGTCTGTCGGGAACTGTAATAGTGGAAAGCCTGGTCTGTCAGCTGCTGTATCTCGGCTGTTGGCTGCTTGTCGTCGCGAGCATTTGCCGCAACAATCTGAAGCAGGAGCAATAAAAAACATGCTACTTTCTTCATAATCTTCTGCAATTTTCTGCAAAGGTAAAGAAAATAAGTAAAAAAAGTCAAAATGTTATCATTTTTTTCGTAACTTTGCCGTCGAAATAGCAATTTTTGTCGTGTGAGCATGATCAAGGAAATAACTATAGGCAATAAGCCCAGTGAACTGAAGCGGGTGGTTGGCTTCGTCGACGAGATTGGCAAAGAGCTGGGGCTCGACGGCGAGTTGCTCATGAACCTGAACCTGGTACTGGAGGAGATGGTGTCGAACATCATCTTCTATGCCCATCCCCAGCAAACGGACGACTACATCGGACTGAAAGCGGAAAGCGACGGAAAGGAAATCACCCTGACGCTGGCCGACCACGGCATTGAATTTGACCCGACGAAGAAGGGCAACCTCAACACCGACGTGAACCCCGCAGAACGGGAAATCGGCGGGATGGGCATCTTCATCGTCAAGAACATCATGAATCAGGTAGCCTACCAGCGCTTGAACGGCCAGAACATGGTCGTCATGAAAAAGAAAATCAAATAGCTATGACACAAATACTGAAAGAAGGTGGCAAGACCATCATCAAGACCGGCAGCCGTATTGACACAGTGAATGCCGACGAATTTGAGCAAGACATCCAGCCAGCACTGCAAGAGGCAGGCGTCGACCTGGAAATGGACTGCACAGACCTGACCTACATGGCCAGCTCAGGACTGCGAATCATACAGAAGACCATGCGCACGGTCATGAAGGGAAAGGGCCAGTTCAAGATTGTCAATGTGAACCCGGCCATCTACAAAGTGCTTCAGATGACGGGATTCACCAAGTTCATGACCGTCGAGCAGAAACCCTGACACCATGACAAGCCAACAACAACTGCAGGAAGAGCTGGAACGCTTGCGTGAGGACTACAACCAGCTGGAACGCAACTTCGACAGCATGTCGGAGGGCTATCAGGAGTCGCTGCTCCTGTACGACAGGCTGGAAGAGACGTGCCGGGAACTGGAAGAGACCAACCGCAAGCTCGACATAGCCCGTCAGAAAGCCGAAGAGTCGTCGAGGATGAAGTCACACTTCATCCAGCAGATCTCACATGAGATACGCACACCGCTCAACATCCTCTCAGGCTTCACGCAAGTGGTCACCTCGCCTGACATGGAACTCGACGAAGACACAAAAGCCAGCATCAACCAGCAGATCCTGGAAAACACAGACCGCATAACACGCCTGGTCAACAAGATGCTTGAACTGAGCGATGCCAGCAGTAAGACCGTCATTGAGCGCAACGACCAGACAACGGCCCTGCAGATAGCAGCCGAGGCCGTCGAAGCCAGCGACATTGCCACCGCCCCGCACCTCAACTTCAACATGCACATAGCGAAGGAGGCCGAGAACATCGTGATCACCACCGACCGCCAGTCGGCAGTACGTGCCCTCACGCTCATTCTCGGCAATGCCCGCAAATTCACGAAAGAGGCCGAGGCCCATGCACGTCATGACATCACGGAGGAAAAGAAACAGGCCACATTGCTCATCGACACCACCGACCACGCAGTACGCTTCATCATAGAGGACAACGGCATCGGAATACCCGCACACGAGGCCGACCACATCTTTGAAGAGTTCGTACAGCTCAACCCTTACTACGACGGCACTGGCATCGGGCTCACCGTAGCCCGCTCGCTGGCCCGGCGACTGGGAGGCGACATCGTGCTCGACACCACCTACACCCCCGCCACCCGTTTCGTCATGACCCTACCCATATAGTCTGAAATCAAAAACAGAGTCAACTACTGATTGTATTCAGGCTGTGGGCAAGACATCTGCGCCATTACCGTCGACTTTAGCCTGACAATAAGTGATGACAAACTGAATAATTAGAATACAGATTATTTTTTTCATATGTATAAATACTTTATTTTCTTTACAATGTTTTTGTCTTTATAAAGGTATAGAACATAAATATTCGTGTCATATTTTTATTATTTCATGCTTCAATTAACCTTGTAGCAGGCAGTAGATTTGTGACACTCTCTTTTCCTATGATCAAAAACCTTTAGGTTCAGATTCAGATCAATCCTAACATCGTAAATGCGATGGAACAGGTAGGTATGACCGTCATACTTGAAAGTAAACGCAAAAGCAAAGACAAGGGGGGCGTTGCTCAGTTTCGCATATTTCAAATCGGAAACATCTGCCTTGACACTGTCATTCGTCAGGTTGTCAACAATATATGCATAAATAGGATGTCCCCACATGTGGTCGGTATCAAGGCGGCTAAACCCTGCTTCGTAACTCAGATAATAGCGTTCTGACAAACAGATGGTGTCGCCAAAACTACATCTATCATACACGCTGTTTTCATGCACCGAGTCCTTCAGTTCCTGCATTCTCGCCGTAGTAGAAATAATCTTTTGCTTCAGGCTTTTCATTTCCGACACGCGCAACGGATGCTTTTCCAGATAGTCGTGGTTCAGCTTCGCGTCGACATAGAAAATCCGTGCCAGCGAGTCAACCTTATGAGTCACCTCGGCCGTAGTCAAATACGGGTCTTTTACGGCTGAACGGGGTGTACAGCCTACAAACAGCATTGTCAACAATGCATAGAAACATGATTTTACGACTTTCATATCTTTAATTCAAGTTCAGACTATCCATTATGAAATCACTGAAAAACTATGGGACATCTCTATGAATAGTGTCCGAAGAGATGTCCATAGTTTTCATGCTTCAATTAACCTTATAGCAGGCAACGGTCTCATTCCTTTTTGGTGTCCTAGCCCTCTGTTTTTGAGCAGCATATATTGATTGTTCCTTGTTCAAGAGAAAGTCAATTCTGACATCAAACATGCGATGCAAAATATACTTGTGGCCATCGTACATAAAGGAGAAGGTAAAGGCATGGACAAGGGGAGCATTGCCAAGTTTTGCATATTTGAAATCGGAAACATCTGCTTTGACACTGTCATTCGTCAGGTTATCCACAATATAAGCGTAAACATAACCCCACGCGTGGTCGGTGTCAAGATGAGAGAATCCAACATTGTAGTCTAGGTGATGCTGTTCTGACAAATATATTGTGTCTATAAAGCCACATCCATCATACATGCGGTTTTCATGCACAGAGTCCTTCAGTTCCTGTATTCTCGCCGTATCCTTCCCTGTAACGAGCGGTAGTGACCTGAACTCACCGATACTGTCAGAGGTTTTTTCATTATTAAAAGCTGGCGAAGTAGAAATAATCTTTTGCTTCAGGCTTTTCATTTCCGACACGCGCAACGGATGCTTTTCCAGATAGTCGTGGT
>CACXUV010000044.1:22606-26490 GCA_902770845.1 uncultured Prevotellaceae bacterium | reverse complement strand
CACCTTGAAGTACTGTCCGTTGTCCTTGATCATTTGCTGCAAGGTGTTCAGGGCGGGCATGTAGCTGCGCTCAGCAATGTCGCTGATGCTGCGCTCGTTCTCATAGTCATCATAATAATAATGGTCTGTACCGATGTCGAAGAAACGGTAACGCTTCAGATGAATGATCTGATGTATTTCAAAATATAAACAAATTGTTTTCATGTTTTTTTCGTTATTTCGTTATTGCGGTGTTGCGGTATTACGGTATTACGGAATTGCGTCGTTACGGAATTGCGTCGTTACGGAATTGCGTCGTTACGGAATTGCGCTATGACGCTGAGAGTTTCAATTTTCCCAGCCGAGTGTTCTGCGGTAGAGCGTGCGAATCCAGCGGCCCACCTTTTCCCAGGTAATCTGGTCAACCTCGTTCTTGCCTTCTTCCTTGAGATACTGGAAGAGCGAGTCGTTGACGCAGATGCTGTAGATGGCGTCGGCCAGGGCATGCACATCCCAATAGTCCACTTTGATGCAGTTGGTCAGAATCTCGGCACAGCCCGACTGCTTCGATATGATCGACGGCGTGCCGCACTGCATGGCCTCAAGGGGCGAAATGCCAAAGGGCTCTGACACCGAAGGCATGACGTAGACGTCGGAATTCTTCAGGCACTCATACACCTGCTTGCCACGCATGAAGCCGGGGAAGTGGAAGCGGTCGGCAATGCCGCGCTCGGCAGCCAGATAGATCATGGCGTCCATCATGTCGCCACTGCCAGCCATGCAGAAACGCACGTTGCGGGTGCGGTGCAACACCATGTTGGCAGCCTCGACGAAGTACTCGGGGCCTTTCTGCATGGTGATACGGCCCAGGAAGGTGACCACCTTTTCCTTGCCGGTGTGGTCGGGACGAGGAATGTCCTGATACTCCTGCGGCAGGGGGTAGACAGCGTTGTGAACCGTGAAGCACTTGCGCGGGTCTTGATGATACTGGTTGATGACGGTCTGGCGGGTGAGCTCGCTGACGCACATGATGCAGTCGGCATTGTCCATTCCGTTTTTCTCAATGGAGTAGACGGTGGGGTTCACCTTGCCGCGCGAACGGTCGAAGTCGGTGGCGTGCACATGGATGCACAGGGGCTTGCCACTCACCTGCTTGGCATGAATGCCGGCAGGGAAGGTCAGCCAGTCGTGGGCGTGAATGATGTCGAACTCTTCGGTGCGTGCTACTTGTCCGGCAATGATTGAGTAGTTATTGATTTCTTCGTGCAGATTGCCGGGATAGCCGCCGGCAAACTCCATGCAACCCAGATCGTTGACATTCATATAGTTGAAGTCGGCATAGATGTGCTCACGCAACTTGAAGTAGTATTCGGGGTCCATGATGTTGCCCACACGCTGCTTCACGTAGTCATAGTCTACGTCGCGCCAGGCAATGGGCACTGCGTTCATGGCAATGATGCGCGCTGCATGCTGACTTTCGTCGCCAAAGGGATGCGGCAGACAAAGGGCAATTTCCATATCGCCCTGAGCCTTCAAGCCTTCGGATATTCCGTAATTGGCTGTGGCGAGTCCACCAAATACATGAGGAGGATACTCCCATCCAAACATTAATACTTTCATAGTGGTTCCTCCTTATTTTTGATACGAATATTTCTCCAACAACTTCATGGTGCGCAGAATCTCGGCCACGTTCATGGCAAACGACATGGCACCACGTCCGTGGAAGGGCGGATTGCCGTCGAACAACTCTGAGATAGTGCCGATGGCGTGATAGTCGATCTCGTCTTCATAGCCCACCATCTGACGCTCCACAAACGAGAGTCGGGTGCGCTTATAGAGCTTCAGGCAAGCCTCCATGTAGAAGCCGCCCAGCCATGGCCATGCCGTGCCCTGATGGTAGGCATAGTCGCGCTGCGTTTGCGGTCCCACATACATGGGGTTGTAGCCACCACTCTTGGGCGACAGCGAGCGCAGTCCCTTGGGGGTGAGCAGCTCGCGCGTACAAATATCGACCACGCTCTTCATTTGCTGCTGCGACAGGGGCGAATAGTCGAGCGCCACAGCGAAGATCATGTTGGGGCGAACGCTCCAGTCCATCATGTTGCCATCAACATAGTCGAGCAGGTAGCCGTATTCGTTGACAAAGGTGTCGACAAACGACTGCTTAGTCTTGGCAGCAAGCGTCTCCAGTTCGTTGGCCAGCTTCTGCTTGTTGTTTTCGGCAGCCAGCGAGGCAACAAACTTCAAGGCGTTGTACCACAGGGCGTTGAACTCAACAATGTAGCCCGAACGCGGCACCACAGGACGACCGTTGGCGGTGGAGTTCATCCACGTCACGGCATGGTCGCGTCCATTGCTGTAGAGCAGACCATTGTCGTCGAGACGCAGATTGGGATGCCCACCTTTTATTATATAAGCAACGATGTCGCTCACCAGTTTGCCGTACTTGGCATAAGCCTGCTCGCGTCCGGCATACTTGGCATACTGCTGAATGGACCACACGGCCCACAGGAGCACGTCGGGCTGCTCAATCTCATAGATCTTCACTGTCAGGGGGTTGCCCTTCATGAACTCGCGCAGTCCTCGCTCGGCCGTTTGCATCACCAGCTCAAAATAGTCTTGCTCGTCGATGGCGAGCGTCAGGCCGGGCAACGCAATAAACGTGTCGCGGGCACGGCACTTGAACCAGGGATAGCCTGCCAGCAGATAGCGGGTGCCGTCGGCCTCGCGATTGTGGAACTGGTGGGCAGCCGTTACCAGGCAGTGATAGAAATTGTCGCGAGGCACACGCACATCGATTTCTTTCTGGAACAGCACCTTCAGCGTGCTGGACTTGATGTCCGACGTTGAAGCCGAGAACACAATGCTCTCGCCCTTCTTGATGGGCATCTCGAAGTAGCCGGGCACATAGAGGTCTTCATTGGAAGCATAGCCACGCTCCTGCTCCTTGGGATACTCGATACCACGATACCAGTCGGGCTGGAAGATAAACTCGTTCTTCTTGGAGAACTGCATGTACAGGTCGGGGTAGCCGGCATACATGCACGTTTTGATACCATTGTCGATGACCTGATAGTCGCGGCTGGCCACAGAGTTTTCGTGTGTGAACTGCCTGACCGAACGGAAGGCCAGGAACGGACGGAAACGCAACGTGGTGGCCGAATGGGCTTCTTCCAGCGTGTAGCGTATGAGGATGCGGTCCTCATAGGCCTGGAAAATGGTCTCTTTCTTCAGCACCACGCCACCCACACGATAAATCGTTGTGGGCACCAGCGAAGCATCGAACTCACGGATGTACTTGTGTCCCTTGGGACTGTAATTGTTGCCTTGATACTTGTGGAGGCCCAGGTTGAATTCGGCTCCGTGCTGCACCACAGTGCAATCAAGCGACGACAAGAGCACATGGTTCTCGTCGTCGAGCTCAGGCACTGGCACAACCAACAATCCATGATACTTACGCGTGTTGCAATCGACCAGCGTCGACGCACTGTAAGCACCCGAACGGTTTGTGCGGAGCAATTCGCGGCGGAGGCTTTCCTCCAAGTTAGTCATCACGGCTTTCTCAAATCGCAAATAACTCATAGTTCATTCTTAAGGTTTCTTATTTTGTAATATATAGTTTTTAGATTTACTTTCCAAAAGTACGCAATTTCCATGGTATAACAAAATAAAATGCCAATTATTTATTTTTTTTTCGACAAAAAAGCACTTTTTCCTACTTTTTCTTGCACCATGGCGTCATTTTTCTTAACTTTGCCGACACCTTTGGATAGGTATTAAGTTCTTAACACATGCTACTTCAAAAAGACATTGAAGACATTGCGCATGCCATGCCTTTGCTATGGGATCCGCTGTCCGACGAACAACGCGAGCTGTTTGTCGACAATGTTGTTATCAAGAAAGCA
>CACXUV010000044.1:0-22572 GCA_902770845.1 uncultured Prevotellaceae bacterium | reverse complement strand
GGCAAGGTGACCATGTATCGCACGGGCCTGGCCGGCCAGCGGCAAATAGTGCGCATGGTGGAGCCGGGCGCCCCCTTCGGCTTCATGGATGCATGTGAGGGAATGACGCATTCGTCGAACGCCGTAGCTGGTGCCGACACGGTGGTTGCCATCATGCCCATGAATCTGATTTTCCACCTGATTTGCGAGAACGGCAGCTTTGCCATGTTCTTCATCAAGGAGCTGGCCTCGCTGCTGAACATTTCGATGCAGCGCACCATGAACCTGACGCAGAAGCACATTCGCGGCCGACTGGCCGACACGCTCATCAGAATGAAGGAAAAATACGGTCTGGAGGAAGACGGGCAAACGCTAACCATCTATCTGAGCCGTGAGGACTTGGGACAAATGTCGAACATGACCACCAGCAATGCCATACGCACGCTTTCGGCCTTTGCAGCCGATGGCATCATTGCCACGGTTGGTAAAAAAATAATGATTCTGAAGGAACAGGAACTGAGGCGTGTGGCCCAGATGGGCTGATGTTTTTTATTCTGGAATCAAGAAATTAATCACTTCCTGCTCCACCTGCAACCTGTATTCGCCCACGGGTGTCTTCATCAGGCGCCCGTCTATGCCCACCAGTGCTTTCTGAGCCCCTTCCACAATCACCTCATGGGTGCGGAAAGGGTGCACGCTGTGGTGATTCAGAAAGCGTCCCGTGATGAGCAGCCACAAGCCTTCCATGAGCTGAACCACCTGCGGATTGTAGACCACCGACACGTCGAGCTGCCCATTATAGGGCACGGCGCTGGGTGTCTGGCCATAGCCAGGTCCATTGCCAATGCACACGGTCATGACCTTGCGATCGATCACGTCGCTGTTGATGCGCAGCCGCATCTTGTAGTCCATGCGATGAAACAGCATGACCAGCATGGACGACAGAAACGACAGCGTGCGCGAACCGAAGAGGCGGCGCGTTTGTCGACGCAGGTTCATGATGTCGGCCGTCATACCAATGTTCACGCAGTTCAGGAAATAGCGATGACACTTATCGCCTTCTTTGTTGGTGTAGCGAATGCAGCCCAGGTCTATTCTTCTCACGCGGCGTTTCTGCAGCGAGTCGATGGTCTGCTCGTCGCGGTCTTCATCGTAGCCCCAGAAACGGGCAAAGTCGTTCATCACGCCATTGGGAATGATGCCCAGCACAATCTCGTCGCGCACGCGTTTTTCTTCTTGCATCAGGCAGTTCACGGCGTCATTGAGAGCCGAGTCGCCCCCAACAACGATGATGGTCTTATAGCCGTTGTTGATGAGCATTGTCACCAGTCGGCTCACGCTGTCCGAGTTCTCGCTTTGCACCATGTCGTAGCGAATGTCGCGTGCCTCGATCAGCATTTTCATTTTCTCCCAGCGCTTTGTTTTGTTCAGGGCGCCAGTCTTCGGGCAATACAGAATGCCCCACCGTGTTGTTTCTACTGCCATCTTTCTTGACTACTTTTCTTTTACAAAGGTAGTCATTATCTTTCAAACACGGCGTCTTCATCCACATCTTATAATAATAATTAACTAAAGTAACAACCCACTTCATTTGTATCATTCGTCACAGAAAGTTTAAAGGTGCACTGCAAGTATGTTCTTTTTGGCTCGCAAAACATATACTTAGTAGCCGCAAAAATTGGAAATGAACCTTTACGCAACAAGAAAGGCTGCCTGTTTGCAGGCAGCCTTATTTTTAATACGAAGTGCGAACCATCTGAGAAGTGTAAGAGTTCTCATTGTCGTACCAAGCAACAACCTGAACGAGAGAGTTGCCGTCGCCAATCTTAGAAACCATGGTCTGGTTGGCATCGAACAGCGAACCAAACTTCATGCCGATGATGTCAGAAGAAACGAGCTTCTCCTCGGTGTAGCCGAACGACTCGTTGGCAGCAGCCTTCATGGCAGCGTTAATGCCCTCAACAGTCACCTCGCCCTTCACAACAGCGTGCAGGATGGTGGTAGAACCAGTGGGAGTGGGAACGCGCTGGGCAGCACCGATGAGCTTGCCGTTGAGCTCGGGAATCACGAGACCAATGGCCTTGGCAGCACCCGTAGAGTTAGGAACGATGTTCTGAGCACCGGCACGAGCACGCTGCACATGTAAGCGTGAACGGTGGTCATGATACCGCTCTGGATGGGAGCGAAGTCGTTCAGAGCCTTGGTCATAGGAGCCAAGCAGTTGGTGGTGCAAGAAGCAGCGCTGATAACGGTATCGGCGGGAGTCAGGGTCTTGTGGTTCACATTGTAAACGATGGTGGGCAGATCGTTGCCGGCAGGAGCCGAAATCACAACCTTCTTGGCACCAGCGGTCAGGTGGGCAGAAGCCTTCTCCTTAGAAGTATAGAAGCCAGTGCACTCCAGAACAACGTCTACGTCCAGCTTGCCCCAGGGCAGCTCAGCAGCGTTGGGAACAGCATAGATGGTAATCTTCTTGCCATCAACTACGATGTAGTCCTCACCAGCTTCCACGGTGTGCTTGTTCTCACCGAACTTGCCAGCGAAACCACCCTGAGCGGTGTCGTACTTCAGCAGGTGAGCCAGCATCTTGGGGCTGGTAAGATCGTTGATTGCCACTACCTCATAACCTTCAGCCTCGAACATCTGACGGAAAGCGAGGCGACCGATACGGCCAAAGCCGTTAATAGCTACTTTTGTCATTTTACTTTGTTGTTATTAAAATGGGTTATACTAAAAAATTCAACTTTTTCGTGCTTTTAGCACACTTTTTCTTGATTTCGTGCGCAAAGTTACAAAAAAAATCTTATATTTGCACTTGATTTCTGTCTTAATAAAATTAAAATTTAAAATTGAAGATTGAAAATTGCTCTATGTCAAGCATCGGCAAGGCATATTGCAAAATGAAGATTACAAAACATTACATTCATATTCTAATTAATTAAAAGCAAAGAATTATGGGATTTATTAGTGAATTTAAAGAGTTTGCCATGAAGGGCAACGTGATGGACATGGCCGTTGGTGTGATCATTGGCGGTGCATTCGGAAAGATTGTGAGTTCGCTCGTTGACGACGTGCTGATGCCCTTGGTGGGCATGCTCACGGGCAATGTGGACTTTACCGACCTGGCATTCCAGATTGGCGAAGGCGAGGGCGCAGCCGTGCTGAAATATGGCAACTTCATCCAGAACACGGTAGACTTCCTGATTGTGGCCTTCTGTATCTTCCTCATGCTCAAGGCCATCAACAAGCTGAACCGCAAGAAGGAAGAGCCTGCACCAGCTCCCGAAGAGCCCAAGGGGCCCACACAGGAAGAATTGCTGGCCGAGATTCGCGACCTGCTGAAGCAGAAGTAAATCAAGAAAACACCTCTTTTTATTATATAAGGCGACCAAACGACAGGCCGCCTTATTTTTTTGTGTAACTTTGCAACCGAAATTCAATAGGTTAGAAAACAAGAAAATGAAAAAGACATTCGACTTCAGGCCGAAAATAGTTTCGGCCCTCAAGAACTACAACCGACAGACGTTCATAGCCGACCTGATGGCAGGCGTCATTGTGGGCATTGTGGCATTGCCGCTGGCCATTGCCTTTGGCATTGCGTCGGGCGTTTCGCCCGAAAAAGGCATCATCACCGCCATCGTGGCCGGACTGGCCATCTCGCTGCTGGGTGGCAGCAAGGTGCAGATTGGCGGTCCCACAGGAGCCTTCATCGTGATTGTGGCCGGCATCATCAACCAGTACGGCATGCAGGGTCTCACCATTGCCACGCTCATGGCCGGCGTTTTCCTCATTGGCTTTGGCCTGCTCCATCTGGGCACCATCATCAAATACATTCCCTACCCCATCATCGTGGGCTTCACCAGCGGTATTGCCGTGACCATCTTCACCACACAGGTGAAAGACCTGCTGGGCATGGAGATGGACTACGTGCCCAGCGACTTCATTGAGAAATGGATTGCCTACTTCCGCCATTTCGATGCCATCGACCTGTGGAGCACCCTCATCGGCCTGGCCAGCGTGGCCATCATTGCCATCACGCCAAAGTTCAGCCGCAGGGTTCCTGGCTCGCTGGTGGCCATCATTGTGATGACCGTTGTGGCGCTGCTGCTGAAGCAGTATGCCGGTGTGACCAGCATCGAGACCATTGGCGACCGCTTCAGCATCAACTCGCAGCTGCCCGGAGCTGTTGTGCCCGAACTGTCATGGGAGACCATCAAGGGACTGGTGGCACCGGCCATGACCATTGCCATTCTGGGAGCCATTGAGAGTCTGCTGTCGGCCACGGTGGCCGATGGTGTGATTGGCGACCACCACAACTCGAACACCGAGCTGATTGGCCAGGGCGTGGCCAACATTCTGTCGCCCATCTTCGGCGGCATTCCCGCCACAGGAGCCATTGCACGCACCATGACCAACATCAACAATGGTGGCCGCACGCCCGTGGCAGGCATCGTGCATGCCGTGGTGCTGCTGCTCATCTTTCTCTTCCTCATGCCGCTGGCCAAGTTCATTCCCATGGCTTGCCTGGCCGGTGTGCTTGTGGTGGTGAGCTATGGCATGAGCGGCTGGCGCTCGTTCCTGGCCCTCACGCGCAACCCGAAGAGCGACGTCACCGTGCTGGTGCTCACGTTTCTGCTCACCATCATCTTCGACCTCACGGTGGCCATCGAGGTGGGCCTCATCTGCGCCTGTCTGCTGTTCATGAAGCGCATGTCGGAGACAACGGATGTGAAGGTGATTTACGACGAAATAGACCTGAACGAAGATGCCGACATGCAGGCTGGCAACCTGGAACACCTGTCCATTCCCAACGGTGTGGAGGTGTACGAAATCAACGGTCCCTACTTCTTTGGTGCCGGCAACCGTTTCGAGGACATCATGAGCCGCTACGGTCAGCGTCCGAAGGTCAGAATCATCCGCATGCGAAAGGTGCCCTTCATCGACTCCACGGGCTTGCACAATCTGGAGAACCTGTGCTTGATGAGTCAGAAGGAAGGCATCACCATTGTGCTGTCGGGCGTTGTGCCCAAGGTGGAGGCAGTGCTGAAGCGCAACGGCTTCAACGAACTGCTGGGCGAAGAAAACATCTGCAACCACATTGACCTGGCTCTGGAACGTTCCAGGAAGATCATTGAGAAATAAGAAAGCAGAAGAACATCACACTTTGAACTTACTGCGGTGACGCTCGTTGCGCGACTTCTGAGGCAACGAACTGGCAGGCGCCACCGACCGCACGCCACGGTACTGACCGTGGCGTTGCCGTATCTGCTGCACATACTGCACCGTCTCGCTGCCACGCATGTAGCCATTCTTCACCTCCGGAGCATTGTAATACTCGGGCTGACTCAGCTTGAGCACATAGCTGGCCACCTGGTCCCAACGGAAAGGATTGCCACCATCGCGCCTTACCAGTGCCATGGCATCGCGTATGTGGTGGGGCCCACCGTTGTAGGCCGCCAACACAAAGTTCTGACGCTGACGCCTGTCGCGAATGTCGCTGAAGCCCCGTTCCAGCTCAGCCAGATAGCGTGCAGCAGCGGCAATGTTCTGTTCCGGGTCGTTGAGAGCCGAGCGCGAAAGGCCCAGGTGGTCGGCCGTGGAAGGCATGATTTGCATCAGACCACAGGCACCGGCCCACGACCGCGCATTGGGATCGAAGGTCGACTCCTGATAGCACTGGGCAGCCATGAGCCGCCAGTCCCAGTGAATGGGCTGACAATAGCGCTGAAACAAGGCATCGTAGCGCGAAATGATGCCCCCCTGCTTGTTGAGCATTGGCGCAAAGACCTTGCGCCTGACCAGCCCCGTGGTGAGCAAGCGATGCTCTTCGGCGCGCGCCAGCTCCATGCGTTGCGGCGTGTACCACTGTTGCAGCAAGTCCACCAGCTGGGGTTTTCCTTCGGCAACCAGCCAACCAGGTCCCACGGAGTCGGCCTTTAAGAGCGGAAAAGCAGCCAAGTCGGCATCGCCCGCCTCCAAGCGTTGCAGCAGTTCGGCCGTGTCGCGGCACAGCTCTATGCGCAACCTGACGCCCAGCGAGTCGGCCAGTTGCTGGCAGAGCATGGCATGGGTGCCCAAGGCCCTGCCATGATAGTCATAATAAGTTTCAGGTCCCGACAGGGTCACAGCAATCAGTTCGCCCGAAGTCTGGATCTGTTCCAGGTCGAACGTCTCATCTTCAGCGTCGGCCACATTGCTGCCCACCGCTTCGCCCCACGGAGCCACCACAGGTTCGCGCGTCTTGTTGCAGGCCGTCACAAGGAGCAAAAACAGAATAAATATGCTGTATGGTTTCAAATCTGCACGTTTTTTGTTGCAAAAGTACGCATTTAATTGCACAATCAGGAATTTTTGCTTAATTTTGCATCGCTTTTTATAAATAATTGTCATATTGCGAAAGAGAGAAATTCCAAATAAAAACTATGCTTAGAATTGCTGTACAATCCAAAGGTCGTCTTTTCGACGACACCATGAACCTGCTGAACGAGGCCGACATTAAAGTGAGCGCATCGAAGCGCACCCTGCTGGTGAGTGCCCAGAACTTTCCCCTCGAAGTGCTTTACCTGCGCGACGACGACATTCCACAGAGCGTAGCGTCGGGAGTGGCCGACCTGGGTGTGGTGGGCGAAAACGAGTATGTGGAGCGCGGAGCCGAGGCTGAAGTCATTTCAAGACTGGGATTCTCGAAATGCCGTCTGTCGCTGGCCATACCCAAAGACATTGAGTATCAGGGCCTGTCGTGGTTCCAAGGCAAGAAGATTGCCACAAGCTATCCCGTGATTCTGAAGAAATTTCTTGACCAGAACGGCATCAATGCCGAGATTCATGTCATTACCGGTTCGGTGGAAATCAGCCCGGGCATAGGTCTGGCCGATGCCATCTTCGACATTGTGAGCTCCGGTTCTACGCTGGTGAGCAACAACCTGCGCGAGGTAGAAGTGGTGATGAAGAGCGAAGCCTTGCTCATTGGCCACGCCAAGATGTCGCAGGAAAAGCGTGCCCTGCTGGAACAGATGCTGTTCCGCTTCGAGGCCGTGAGACAGGCCGAAGACAAGAAATACGTGCGCATGAACGCGCCCAAGGCCCGTTTGCAGGAAATCATCGACGTGCTGCCTGGCCTGAAGAGCCCCACCGTGATTCCCCTGGCCGACGACGAATGGTGCTCTGTTCACACGGTGCTCGACGAAAAGCGCTTCTGGGAAATCATCGGCAAGCTGAAGGAGCTTGGCGCACAGGGCATTCTTGTGACCCCCATTGAGAAAATGATTCTGTAGTTTTTTAGCATTAGCATCATTGCAAGTAGAGATGAACATCATCAGATTTCCCCAGAAAGACGACTGGAAGAAGATTACGGAGCGCCCGCACATAGACGTGTCGCAACTGAATGCAACGGTGTCGGCGGTGCTGGCCGACGTGAAGGCACGCGGCGACGAGGCCGTGAAGGAGTATGAACAGAAGTTCGACCACGTGGCACTCCGCCAGCTAGCCGTGAGTGCCGAGGAACTGGAAGAGGCCCAGACGCTGGTGAGCGAAGAGCTGAAAGAGGCCATCGCCCTGGCACACCATAATATTTATAAGTTCCATGAGTCGCAGCGTTTCCATGGGGAAAAGATTGAAACTCAGCCCGGCGTGGTGTGCTGGCAGAAGAGTGTGCCCATCGAGCGTGTGGGGCTCTACATTCCCGGCGGCACGGCCCCCCTCTTCTCTACCGTGCTCATGCTGGCCACACCGGCCAAGATTGCCGGTTGCCGGGAGATTGTGCTGTGCACGCCTCCCAACAAGGAAGGCAAGGTGAACCCCGCCATTCTGGTGGCCGCCCGCATTGCGGGAGTGAGCAAGATATTCAAGGCTGGTGGCGTGCAGGCCATTGGCGCCATGGCCTACGGCACAGAGTCGGTGCCCAAGGTCTACAAAATCTTTGGCCCGGGCAACCAGTATGTCATGGCAGCCAAGCAGCAAGTGAGCCTGCACGATGCCGCCATCGACATGCCTGCCGGTCCCAGCGAGGTGTGTGTCATTGCCGATGAGACGGCCAACGCCGCCTTTGTGGCTGCCGACCTGCTGTCGCAGGCCGAACACGGCATCGACTCGCAGGTGCTGCTCATCACCAATTCGGAAGCAATGCTCAGCAGCGTGGAGCAGGAAGTGGCCCGACAGCTGGAGTTGCTGCCCCGCAAGGAGATTGCAGCCAAGACGCTCGAGAACAGCCAGCTGGTGCTGGTGGCATCGCTCGACGAAGCCATGCAGCTCTCGAACTGCTACGCTCCCGAACATCTGATCATTCAGACGGCCAACTACGAGGCACTGGCCGAGCAGGTGGTGAATGCAGGAAGCGTGTTCCTGGGCCCATACGCCTGCGAGAGTGCGGGCGACTATGCCAGCGGCACCAACCACACCCTGCCCACCCACGGCTATGCCACGGCCTACAGCGGCGTGAACCTGGACAGCTATCAGCGCAAGGTGACATTCCAGCACCTCAGCAGCGAAGGCATCAGGCACATTGGCCGGGCTGTGGAGCTCATGGCCGAAGCCGAGCAACTGGATGCACACAAGAATGCCATGACGTTAAGAATCAAAAGCTTATGAAACCGCTACAACAGCTCACAAGACCCAACATCTGGTCGTTGGCCCCCTACAGCAGCGCGCGGAATGAGTATTCCGGAAAGGCTGCCCACGTGTTTCTCGATGCCAACGAAAATCCATACAACACCCCCCTGAACCGCTATCCCGACCCCTTGCAGTGGGAACTGAAGAAAAGCATCAGCCAGCTGAAGGGCGTAGCCGTGGAAAACATCTTCCTGGGCAATGGCAGCGACGAGGCCATCGACCTGCCATTCCGCTGCTTTTGCCAGCCAGGCAAGGACAACGTGGTAGCCATTGAGCCCACCTATGGCATGTACAAGGTGTGTGCCGACATCAACGATGTGGAATACAGGCCCGTGCAGCTCGACGAAAACTTCCTGATCAAGGCCGACAAGCTGCTGGCTGCCTGCGACGAGCACACCAAGCTGATATGGCTGTGCTCGCCCAACAACCCCACAGGCAACAACCTGGAGCGCGAGGAAATAGTGAAAGTGATCGACGGCTTCGAGGGCATCGTCATTGTAGACGAAGCCTACAGCGATTTTTCGCGCCAGCCATCGCTGCGCCACGAACTGGGACGGCACCCCAACCTGGTGGTGCTCAACACCATGAGCAAGGCATGGGGATGTGCCGCCATCAGACTGGGCATGGCCTTTGCCTCCAAGGACATCATCGACCTGTTCAACAAAGTGAAGTATCCCTACAACGTGAACCTGCTGACCCAGCAGAAGGCCCAGGAGGCACTGGCAGCCAAGTTCGACGTGGAGAAATGGATTGGCATGCTGCTGCAAGAGCGCAGCCGACTGATGGCAGCCTTCCGCGACCTGCCCATCTGCGAGCAGGTGTACCCCAGCGATGCCAACTTCTTCCTGGCCCGCATGACCGATGCACAAGGCATTTACGACTACCTGGTGGAGCGTGGCATCATTGTGCGCAACCGCACTCGCGTGCAACTGTGCAAAAACTGTCTGCGCGTGACCATTGGCACGCGCAGCGAGAACAACGAACTGATGGGTGCCTTGCGGCAATACTAAGCCCCCACACCCCGCATTGACAACGAGATGCGATTGCGACGGCGGTCGATCTCGATAACCCTGACCCTGACGTGCTGGTGCAGTTTCACCACATCGTTAGGGTCTTTCACGTATTTATCGGCCAGTTGCGAAATGTGCACAAGTCCGTCCTGATGCACGCCCACATCGACAAAGGCGCCAAAGGCGGTGATATTGGTCACGATGCCCGGCAGCTCCATGCCTTCGGCAAGGTCGTCGACCGACTCGATGCCGGCCGCAAACTGAAACTCTTCTATCTGTTCGCGCGGATCACGCCCCGGCTTTTCCAGCTCGCGCATGATGTCGGTGAGCGTGGGCAGTCCCACCTCGCTGGTGACGTAGCGCTTCAGGTCGATCTGGTCGCGCAGCGTTTTCTGCGCCATCAGGTCGGCCACGGTGCAGTGCTGGTCGCGGGCCATCAGCTCCACCACGCCGTAGCTTTCGGGATGAACAGCACTGTTGTCGAGCGGATTCTTGGCTCCCGGAATGCGCAGAAAGCCTGCACACTGCTGGAAAGCAGCCGGCCCCAGGCGCGGCACCTTTTTCAGCTGGGCCCGGCTCATGAAGGCACCGTGCTCCTTGCGATAGTCCACGATGTTGCGGGCCAGCGTGGGGCCCAGTCCGCTCACGTACATGAGCAGGTGCTGCGAGGCGGTGTTGAGATTGACGCCCACCAGGTTGACACAGCTCTCGACGGTCATTTGCAGCTGGTTCTTCAGTTTGTTCTGGTCTACGTCGTGCTGATACTGCCCCACCCCAATGCTCTTCGGGTCGATCTTCACCAGTTCGGCCAGCGGGTCCATGAGCCTGCGGCCAATCGACACGGCACCGCGAACGGTGACGCCTTCGTCGGGAAACTCTTCGCGGGCCAGCTTGGAGGCCGAGTAGACCGATGCGCCATCCTCGCTGACCACAAACACCTGGGGCTTCACGGGCAGGTCGGCCACGGCATCGTCGACGAAGGAACGGGTCTCGCGGCTGGCCGTTCCGTTGCCGATGGCAATGGCCTCGATGTGATACTGGTCTATCATTTGCTGCACATGGACCACGGCCTGCATGCGCTTGTTCACAGGCGGATGGGGGAAGATGGCCTCATGATGCAGCAGGTTGCCCTGGGCATCGAGACACACCACCTTGCAACCGGTGCGGAATCCGGGATCGACACCCATGACGCGCTTCTGTCCAAGGGGTGCACCCAGGAGCAACTGGCGCAGGTTCTCGGCAAACACGCGGATGGCTTCTTCGTCGGCCTGCTCCTTGCTGAGCGAGGCAAACTCGGTCTCGATCGACGGTCGGAGCAGTCGCTTGTAGCCGTCGTCCACGGCATCGGCCACCAGGCGGCCACAGGGCGTGCTGCCATAGACGTAATGGCGCTTCAGACGGTCGACGCAAGGCTCGTCGTCGATGTCGATTGACAGGCGCAGCACGCCCTCGCTCTCGCCGCGCCGCATGGCCAGCAGGCGGTGGCTGGAGCAGCGCTTCAGCGGTTCGTGCCAGTCGAAGTAGTCGGAGTACTTGGCCGCCTCGTCGGTCTCGGCCTTGGCCTTCACCACCTTCGAACTGATGACCGCCTCGCGACGGAAAGCCTGTCGCACCTGCTGCCGACTGCGCTCGTCTTCGCTCACCATCTCGGCAATGATGTCCTGGGCTCCCTTCAGGGCCGCCTGCGCACTCTCGACGCCCTCGCCCACAAAGCGCAGGGCGGCCTGTTCGGGGGCGCGCTCGCGCTGCATGAGCAGCAGGGTGGCCAGAGGCTCCAGTCCCTGCTCGCGAGCCACCTGTGCACGGGTGCGCCGCTTGGGCTTGAAGGGCAGGTAGATGTCTTCCAGCTCGGTGGCATCCCAGCACTGGTCTATGCGCTGCTGCAGGTCGGGCGTCAGCTTGCCTTGCTCTTCGATGGTCTTCAAGACGGTCTCTTTCCGCCGGGCCACTTCCTTCAGTCGTTCAAACTGCTCGCTGATGGCCGCAATCTGCACCTCGTTGAGACCACCCGTGCGCTCCTTGCGGTAGCGCGAAATGAAGGGAATGGTGCATCCCTCTTCCAGCAAGGCCAGCGTGGCGTCGACGGCTTTTTCCTGCAAGCCAAGGCCACGGGCAATGATGCCGGCAAATATGTTCTGTTCCATGTGTAAGTGTTTTTTAGTCTTTCTCGCCCGTCCAGTCGTCGATGAGCCTGCGGGCAATCGACAGCTTTTCAGGCAGTTTGGGCAGATGGTCGCGGTGGAACCATGCCACGTTTTTCAGCTCTTCACGCTGCACGCGAATCTGTCCGCCGACATAGTCGGCCGTGAAGCCCACCATGAGTCCGCAGGGATAGGGCCAGGGCTGCGATCCGAAATAGCGGATGTTGGCGACGTGCAGGCCGGTTTCTTCCTGCACCTCGCGCGCCACGGCCTCTTCGAGCGTTTCGCCCGTCTCCACAAAGCCGGCTATGAGCCCGTAGAAGTCGCCCCGGAAGTTGCGGCCACGGGCCAGGAGCACCTCGTCGGCCCCTCGGGTGATGCGCACGATGATGGCCGTGGCCAGCTGCGGCCACACCTCCTTGCCACAATGCTCGCAGCGCTTCGATATGTCGGTGTGGAAGTGCATCATGCCGCCACACACGCCACAATACCTGGTGCTGCGGTCCCAATAGAGCAGTTCGGCACACTTGCCGGCCTTGAGATAGTGGGCCAGGGGTAGCTTGTAGTAGCTCTGCCGCAAGGGACACATCTCATAGCGCGAGTCGTCGCCCACGGGAGCATCGATGGAATAGGCCCTTACGGGCAACTGCTGAAGCGGACTCACGCTGAGCACCGTGGTCCAGGGCTTCAGCGCTACGGGCGGCTGGGCCTGGAAAGGAATGCCGAGGGTGCCGTCGGCCTGTCGCTCCAGCAGCAGGTCGTCCTTGCAAAAAACGAAATAGTAGGCGTCTTGTCGTTCTGGTTCGGCCATGATAGTGGTTGTTTCTGTCGTTGCAAAGATAAGCTATTTATTTCACTCCTGCAAATTTAGGCCCATTGTTTTTTAGTTGTGGCCAACCGCCAAAAGCTGAACAGAGACGCCACCCGACTTATGAAAAATCTTGACAAATGGTCTTCTGAGATTCGCTCGGAAGTCACGACCACGAGCCTCGGCTCGAAATGAGCCAGTATTACGAAAGTTCGTCTGCTTTCAGAAAGTACTGACAGTCAGCCGTTTACGAAGACGAGGCTGCAACCATGCTGCAACAGGAATCCCGTCAGGCAACAACGGGGGCCCCGTTATGTTGCAACGGAGGCCCCATTGCATGCAAACGGAAGCCCCGTTGCACCCTAACGGGACTGCAACTGGAAAACAATAAGAGCCTGAACAGAATGCTTCTGGCCGACAGCTGGATGCAAACAGGGCCCCGTTGCATGGACACGGCAAGCCATGCAACGAAAAAACCAGCTTCCGACGCCACGGCCGGAAGCTGGTTTGAAATTTCTGAGTGACGCTTTTTTTATGAAAAATCCTTACAAAACAGGCCGCAGGCACGTTCCTGCGAGCCGTCGGGAAGGATGCTATTTCAACACTTTGTTGTCTAAGGGAAACACCACCGTGGGCTTGAAGGTCTTGGCTTCTTCAAAGTCCATCAGTGCATAGGAAATGATAATCACCGTGTCGCCCACCTGCACCTTGCGCGCGGCGGCACCGTTCAGACACACGCAACCACTGCCACGCTCGCCACGAATGATGTAGGTCTCGAAACGCTCGCCATTGTTGTTGTCGACCACCTGCACCTTCTCGCCGGCAATCATGCCCGCAGCGTCCATCAGGTCTTCGTCGATGGTGATGCTGCCCATGTAGTTCAGATTGGCCTCGGTCACCTTGACGCAATGCAGCTTGGACTTCAGTACTTCTATCATCATGACTGCTGCTCCTTATATTTAATATGGTCAATGAGGCGAATGGGGGTCTTCCCGCAATAGACGGTGATGCAGCCCACCACATAGGGCGAATCGTCCCACTGCTGAACGTCCAGCAACGTGCGGCCATCGACAATCGAGAAATACTCCACCTCGAGCCCATCCACGGCGTTGATGTCGGCCACCACCTTGTCGTGCGTTTCCTGCAACGTGTGGTTCCTGGCATAGTCGACACTGCTGCTCAGGGCCTTGTAGATGGCAGGAGCAATGGCACGCTCGTCGGGAGCCAGCAGGGTGTTGCGGCTGCTGCGGGCCAGTCCGTCGGCTTCGCGCACGATGGGGCACTCCACAATCTGCACAGCCAGCTGCAGATGGGCCACCATGGCCTTGACCACGGCTATCTGCTGCCAGTCTTTCTCGCCAAAGTAGGCACGGTCGGGGCGAACGATGTAGAACAGACGGCTCACCACCTGGCACACACCATTGAAGTGGCCAGGACGATGGGCCCCCTCCATCACGGTGGTGACGGGCGGATAGTCGAACTGACGGGTGTCGGGGGTGGGATACATTTCTTCGACCTCAGGGGCCAGCACATACTGGGCACCGCACGCTGTGAGCAGGCGGCAGTCGGCCTCCAGGTCGCGCGGATAGTTCTTCAGGTCGTTCTTGTCATTAAACTGTGTGGGGTTCACAAAGACTGAGACCACGGTAACGTCGTTTTCGCTCACACTGCGGCGCACCAGCGAGGCATGACCTTCATGCAACGCGCCCATCGTGGGCACCAGTCCGATTTTCTTTCCTTGCTTGCGCTGCAGAAACAACGCGTTCTGCAGGTCGGCAATTTTCTTGAAAACTTCCATCTCTCTATAATTAGTAATTGCGCAGCACAAAAACAGTACGGCTGCGCTAACGGGCTGCAAAATAACAACATTTTTATCAAATAAGAAAAAAAAAGACTAAAAATAAGCCTATAAAATGTCACTTTTTCTAAAAATTGCACATTTAATTCTGAATTATGCAAAATTTTTTGTACCTTTGCATGGCAATAAAGCAACAAAGATGGCTAAGAAGAAGATTCTTTTCATTAATCAGGAGATTGCTCCTTACGTGCCCGATAGCGACATGTCGCTCATGGGGCGTGCCCTGCCGCAGACCATGCAAGAAAAAGGACACGAAATAAGAACGTTCATGCCCAAATGGGGAAACATCAACGAAAGACGCGGACAGCTGCACGAAGTGATTCGCCTTTCGGGCATGAACCTGATTATCAACGACACCGACCACCCCCTGATCATCAAGGTGGCCAGCATTCAGTCGGCGCGCATCCAGGTGTATTTCATCGACAACGACGACTATTTCACCAAACGGCAAATGGCTGCCGACGAAACAGGCGAAGACTATCCCGACAACGGCGAGCGCGCCATCTTCTTTGCGCGCGGCGTGCTGGAAACGGTGAAAAAACTGCGCTGGGTGCCCGACATCATTCACTGCCAGGGATGGATGAGCGCCGTGGTGCCACTCTATGTGAAGACGGCCTACCACGAAGAGCCGTCGTTTGCACAGACCAAGGTGGTGACGTCGCTCTTCACCAAGAGTCTGAACAAGGATCTGGGGCAGAACTTCAAGCAGTGCGTTGAGTTTCGCGAAGCCAAAGCCGAACTGCTGAAACAATACGACGACAACTTCGGATTCGAGGAACTGGGCAAACTGGCCATCGACTACAGCGACGGAGTGATTCAGGCCGACAAGGAGGTGAACGAGAGCTTGCTGAAATACACCCAGGAAAAGAACATTCCGCTGCTGGGCTTTCAGGAAGACTTCGGCGACGCCTATGAGGCTTTCTACGACCAGATCTACCCCGACGCAGAATAAGAAACATGGTTATCTGACACATCAAGCATCATGATGAACAAACTGATATTTATGGCTGGGGCCGCTGTTGCGGCAATGGCCATTTCTTCTTGCAGTGAAGACACGGGCACCATTGGCCAGTCGCTCACCGACGACAGCGACCAGTTTGTGCTGAGCACCAGCACCTTTCAGGCATCGACACGCACCATTGTGGCCGGATCGGTGCTTTCGCTTTCGAGCAACTGCTATCTGGGCAAGGTGAGAGATCCCGAAACGGGGGCCGACGTGACCAGCGAGTTTACCACGCAGTTTCACCTCATGGAGACCATGGCACTGCCTGCCAGGGAGTATTTGCCCGAACGCGACGAATACGGACACATGGTGGCCGACTCGTGCGACATGATTCTATACCTGGTGAATCCATTCAAAAGCGACGACAGCCTGACGGCCATGAAGATGAAGGTGACGGAACTGGACCAACCTGTTGACGAGCAGCAGAACCTGTACAGCGACTACGACCCCATCAGCCAGGGACTCATCAGGCAAGACGGACTGAACAAGAGCCATGTGTTCACCTTCCTGAACAAAACGGGTGACAGCATTGCACAGGAGGCATCGAAAGAGCTCTACAACATTCGCATTCCGCTGAACGACCCTTACGTGGCAAAAGACGGAGCAAAGTACAGGAACTATGCTTCCTACGTCATGACGCAGTATTTCGAGCATCCGGAGTTCTTCCGCAATTCCTACCTGTTCACGCACAACGTGTGCCCGGGCTTGTTCTTCCAAATGACTGACGGAGTGGGCTTCCACTCGCAAATCAAAAACATGGGACTGCGCCTGTTCTACAACGTGGTGAAGCCCGACACGGCCTACCACGGCTCGCTGGTGCTGGCCGGAACAAAGGAGGTGAAGCAGACCATCAAGATTACCAACGACCAGAAGGCCATGGCACAGCTGGCCAGCGAAACCGAACACACCTACCTGAAGACTCCGGCAGGACTGTTCACCGAAGTAACCATACCCGTGGAGGAAATCAAAAAAGGACACGAAAAAGACTCGCTGCTGGCTGCTAAAATAACCTTCCAGCGAATGAACAACGAATCGACCGACAAACGACTGCTGGGCACTCCCAGAAACATCATGATGCTACAGAAAGACAGTCTGAAAGCATTCTTCGAAAACAAGAAAGTGCCTGACAGCAAGACGGCGTTCTACACGGCCTACAACTCGAGCTACAACACTTATACCTTCAGCAACATTTCGAGCCTGATTTCGGCTTTGTGGAGAATGTACAGCGAGGGCATGGCCAAGGATCCAAACTGGGCAAACAGTCACCCCGACTGGAACAAAGTGGTTCTGGTGCCCATCACCTACAAGACCACGTCGACCAGCACTACGCCCACCAACGTGGAACACGACATGTCGCTCACCAGCACACGACTGGTGGGAGGTGCCAACAATGGCATCGACCTTAATATTGTTTACGCAAAATTCAAGGAATAACGCAGCATGGCCGACGGATTTCTGGAAAAACACCAGCAGGACTACGAAGCCAGAAAGGCCGACTACCTGCGACAGAAAAAGCATCTGCCCAAGCTGAGCAGAAGGCCGCAACGCCCCGACGACGAGGCGCTGTGAGCTGAAAAATGCTTTTGGGAGCCTACTGAAATGCTTCGGCAATGACCTGCTGAATAACGGCCGGGAAATGAGCCATCTCCAACTGATGCTCTTTCTCGGCTATTTCTTCGGCCGTGTCTGAAGGCAGCACAGCAACCCTGAACTGGGCAATGATGTCGCCACCGTCGCAAACGGGCGTCACATAGTGCACCGTCATGCCTGTTTCGGCATCGCCGGCGGCCTTCACGGCTTCATGCACATGGTGCCCCCACATGCCCTTGCCGCCATACTTTGGAAGCAACGAGGGATGAATGTTGATGATTCGGCGCGGAAATGCCTGCAGAAGATAGTCGGGCACAAGCGGAAGAAAGCCTGCCAACACAATGAAATCTACCTGATGTTCCGCCAGCAATGGCAGCACTTTGGCGGCATCGGCCAAGTCGCTTTTGGGAACCACAGCCGTGGGAACGCCCAGACGCTGGGCACGCACCAAGGCAAAGGCATCGGCTTTGTTGCTCACCACCAGACTCGTCTGAACAGAAGAAGACGACTGGAAATAACGAATGATGTTCTCGCAATTGGAACCACTACCCGAGGCAAAGATGGCTATGTGAACCGTTTTCATCATCAACACGAAAAATCTAGTTAAGCAATTGAAAGGAAAAGCCCTGCAAGCGGACCGTTGGTTTGAGAAGAGGCAGGAACGCGTCAGTAAGCAATGACCGTTCCTGCCTCTATTAAAAGAAGGTGTTAGCCACCAAAGTTATCGTACATGATTGACTCTGGATCCACGCCAAGCGAGTCGAGCATGGACACCACAGCCTTCGACATAGGGCCAGGACCGCACATGTAGTACTCAATGTCTTCGGGAGCTTCGTGGTCCTTCAGGTAGGTGTTCAGCATCACCTGATGCACAAAGCCCGGCGTGTACTTCACGCCTGCTGCGTCGGCAGCGGGATCGGGACGGTCGAGAGCCAAGTGGAAATGGAAGTTGGGGTACTCTTTCTCCAGACCAAGGAAGTCGTCGAGATAGAACACTTCGTTCAGGGCACGGGCACCGTAGAAGTAGTGCATCTCGCGATCGGTGGTGTGCAGCGTCTTGGTCATGTGCATGATCTGGGCACGAAGCGGAGCCATACCGGCACCACCGCCCACCCAAATCATCTCTTTCTTCGAGTCGAAGTGGGGATGGAAGTCGCCGTAAGGGCCACTCATGATGACCTTGTCGCCTGGCTTCAGCGAGAAAATGTAAGACGAGGCAATACCGGGGTTCACCTCCATGAAGCCGCTCTTGTCGGCCTTGAAAGGAGGCGTGGCAATGCGCACGGTGAGCATGAACACGTCGCCTTCGGCAGGATAGTTGGCCATCGAGTAGGCTCGGATGGTGGGTTCGGGGTTCTTGCACTTCAGAGGGAACATATTGAACTTTTCCCATGAAGGCAGGTACTCGGCACCAATGAGGCTCTTGTCAAAGTCCTTGTCGTAGTCGATGCAGTCGAAGGCAGGTATCTTGATCTGGGCATAAGAGCCAGGCAGGAAGTCCATGTGGGCGCCGGCAGGCAGCTGCACCTTGAACTCCTTGATGAAGGTGGCCACGTTCTTGTTCGAAATGACCGTACACTCATACTCCTTCACGCCCAGGATGCTTTCGTCTACGTGTATCTTCAAATCGCCCTTCACCTTGCACTGGCAACCCAGTCGCCAGCCGGCCTTGATTTCCTTGCGCGTGAAGTGGGGCTTCTCCGAGTCCAGAATCTCACCGCCACCTTCGAGCACCTGCACCTTGCACTGCCCGCAAGAAGCCTTTCCGCCGCATGCCGAAGGCAGGAAGATGCCGTTCTCATTGAGGGTAGACATCAGCGAGTTGCCCTGCGGCACGTTGATGGTGTTCTGTCCATTGATTTCAATATTCACGTTTCCGCTGGGCGAAAGATATTTCTTTGCCACCAGCAGGATTACAACCAAAAGAAGTATTACAACGAGGAACACTCCAATGCTATAAGCTATAAACTGTGTCATATTCCTTATTAAATGTTAAGTCCACTGAAGCACATCATAGCCATTGCCATGAGGCCCACAACAATAAACGTAATTCCGAGTCCCTGAAGCGGACGGGGCACGTCGCAATACTGCATCTTCTCACGAATGGCGCCCAGCGAAACAATGGCCAGCGTCCAGCCAATGCCCGAACCGAAGCCGTAGACAACGGCATCCCACACGGAGGTGATGGCCTGCGTGTTGGTGGGATCGAGCAGAATGCGCTGCTGCATGAAGAGCGAGGCACCCATGATGGCACAGTTCACTGCAATCAGAGGCAGGAAGATGCCCAGGGCTGCATAGAGCGAAGGCGAATATTTTTCGACCGTCATTTCAACGAGCTGCACCATGCCGGCAATTACGCCAATGAACAGGATGAACGACAGGTAGCTCAGATCGACGCCTTCAACCAGGCAACCGTCGCCCAGCACCTTGGTCTGCAGCAGGTAGTTCACAGGAACAGTGACCGTGAGCACAAAGGTCACGGCAAGTCCCAATCCAAGTGATGTCTTCACCGTCTTCGACACGGCCAGATAGGAGCACATGCCCAGGAAGAAGGCGAATATCATGTTGTCGACAAAAATCGACCGGAAAAACAAACTGATGATATGTTCCATAATTACTTCTCCTTATAAAAATATGCACGATGTACCCAAATCACAATTCCCACAAGGATGAGCGCCATGGCTGGCATGGTCATCATACCATTATTAATATAACCCCAGTCGTAGCAGGCGTCGGGAATGATCTGGAAGCCCAGCAGAGAGCCACGGCCCAGCAATTCGCGCACGGCACCCACCACCACAAGAATGAGCGCATAGCCCAAGCCATTGCCCACACCGTCGAGGAACGACGGCCAAGGCTTGTTCATCATGGCGAAGGCTTCCAGTCGGCCCATCAAAATGCAGTTGGTGATAATCAGACCCACATAAACCGAGAGCTGCACACTCACATCATAAACGTAAGCCTTCAGAATCTGGCTCACAATGGTCACCAGTGCTGCCACCACCACCAGCTGCACCACGATGCGGATGCGGTTAGGAATGGTGTTGCGCAAAATAGAAATGATAACGTTCGAGAATGCCGTAATCACCGTAACGGCCAGGCCCATCACAATAGCGGGCTTCAGCTGCGAGGTAACGGCCAAGGCCGAGCAGATGCCCAGCACCTGAACAAGTATCGGGTTGTCGAGGTTCAGCGGATTGCAGAACACCTCTTTGTTTTGTTTACTGAATAATGCCATAGTAATTTTACAATTTGACAATTTACGATTTGACAATTTATTCTTCAATAGCATCGGCGTCCGGTGCTGCTGCCTGCAAGAGCTTCACACCGCGAACCAGCCCGTCGCGCAGCATCTCGCTGACGCCGTTGGAGGTGAGCGTTGCACCCGTCACGCAGTCAACTTCCGAGGCTGCATTCTCAACTTTCTTCACCACGGCAATGGCAGCATCGCCATTGTCGCTGAGGATTTTCTTGCCCTGGAATTTCTCCTGCCATGCCTGCGAGTCCTTGATTTCGGCACCCAGTCCGGCAGTCTCGCTCTCATGATTGAAGTAAGCACCATAGATGGTGTTCAAATCATCATCCACAGAAACAAAGCCGCTGATGCCACCCCAAAGTCCCATGCCCTTGAGCGGGAAAACATACTTTGTCTGACCATCAAGCTCGCATCCATAGTATTTTATGCCGTCTTTCTCCACTTCCGACTTCACCACCTCGGCATACTTGGCCTCGGCCTCAGCGCCGTCAAGGTCGCGAATGTTGAGCGAATAGAGAATCTGTTTCTTGATGTCAAGGGCCACATTGGCATCCTGCATGGGCTTCAAAGCCTTGAAAATGAAAGCCAGCAGGAAGGCCACAACAACCACAAGAACCGCACTATATATAATAATGTACGTGTTCGAATTAGTATTTAGTTTCATTTCGTACCTCCTCTCTTCATTCGTTTCGAAATATTACGCTCCACCACAAAGTGGTCGATGGTGGGAGCAAACATGTTCATGAGCAGGATGGCCAGCATCATGCCTTCGGGATAGCCGGGGTTCATCACACGGATGATGACGGCCATGGCACCAATGATGAAGCCATAGATCCATTTGCCACATTCGGTACGGCATGAAGTAACGGGATCGGTGGCCATGAACACAGCACCAAAGCAGAAGCCACCCAGCACCAAGTGCTCATACCAGGCAATGGGCGTCATGCCCAGACTCTCGAAGCAGCAGGCCATCAAGCCGCCACCCACGAAGACGCTCAGCATTGTTTTCCACGAGGCAATGCCCGTCCAGAGCAGCAGCAATGCACCCAAGGCGATGGCAATGACGCTCGTTTCACCAATAGAACCAGGAATGAAACCTATGATCATGTCGTTGAGCGAAGCCGTGACCTCAGCGCCCTGGCCAATCTGTCCGAGCGGAGTTGCCATGGTGAAGCCGTCGGGCAGTGTGTTGCCCAGACCAAAGATAGAGTCATTGGCCACCCATACCTGGTCACCACTCATCTTGGTGGGATAGGCAAAGAACAGGAAAGCACGGCAGAGCAGTGCGGGATTGAAGATGTTCATGCCCGTGCCGCCGAATATTTCCTTGCCGATAATCACGGCAAAGGCAACGGCAATAGCCAAGATCCACAACGGACAGTTCACGGGGATAATCAGCGGAATGAGAATGCCACTCACCAGGAATCCCTCCTGAATTTCCTCGCCTTTCCACTGTGCCCAGGCAAACTCGATGCCCAGACCCACAATGTAGCTCACAAGAATTTTGGGCAGAACGGCCAGGAAACCAAAGAAGAACAGTTCGAAGAACGAAGCCTGAGCCAGCGTGCCTGCGGCCAGGTAGTTCTGATAGCCCACGTTGTACATGCCGAACAGCATGGCCGGCATCAGTGCCAACACCACCATGCTCATGATGCGCTTCGAGTCGATGGCGTCGTGAATGTGGACGCCCGTCCTGGCCGTGTCGTTGGGCACGTAGAGGAACGTCTCGAAGCCATCGAACAGCGAGCGAAAAGCATGCAGCTTGCCACCTTCCTCGAAGTTGGGCTTCACCTTATTGAGATAATTTCTTAATGCTTTCATAAATGTAATTTACATGTTTACGATTAGAATTTACAATTTATTTTAGGCATTTTCCTTGCGCAGGATGTTCAGGCCCTCACGCACGATGCGCTGCAACTCCAGTTTGGAACTGTCGACAAACTCGGCCAGGGCAAAGTCTTCGGGCGATATTTCGTAGATGCCCAGCTGCTCCTGACGATCGATGTCGCCCGTGATGATGGCCTTAATCAGATATTCGCCATAGATGTCCATGGGCAGCACCTTGTCGTATTCGCCACTCATGATGATATGGCGCTCGCCACCCTTGATGCGTGCATCGGCCTGGAACTCCTTCTTGCCGCAAAGCCATGAGAAATAGCTGCGGTTCACCGAGAACTGATTCAGGCGCGGCATAATCCATCCCAGCATTTCGTCGGCATCGTCGCCTTCGGGAATCACCGTCACTTCCGAACTGTGAGCCCCCAGGAAACCAAAGAAGAACAGTTCGAAGAACGAAGCCTGAGCCAGCGTGCCTGCGGCC
>CACXUV010000043.1:40197-66832 GCA_902770845.1 uncultured Prevotellaceae bacterium | reverse complement strand
CAAGGACGTTGCCTTCGAAGAGAACCTGGCTGCCCAGTATGCTGCCGTGCGCAACGGCTTGTATCAGGCAGGCAAGAAGATTGAAATCATGGTGAACTATCAGCCCAAGTTGCACTATGTTTCAGAGTGGTGGAAGCAGCTCTACGGCGAGTCGGAGGGCAAGGACAAGAAGGGCATCTTCCCCGCCAGCGTCGACTTCACCACCGACCTGCACTCCATGGGACAGTGGATTCAGGACGGCGAGCGCACCATCTTCGAGACGGTCATCTCGATTGAGGAACCCGAGAAGAAACTGCTCTTCCCTGAAGATGAGGAGAACCTGGACGGTCTGAACTTCCTGGCAGGCAAGCGCGTAGACGAGGTGAACAAGATGGCCGAGCTGGGAACCCGACTGGCTCACGTCGACGGTGGCGTGCCCCAGATTCGCATCAGCGTGCCCAAGCTCAGCGAGTATTACATTGGTCAACTCATCTATTTCTTCGAGATTGGCTGTGGCATCAGCGGCAACGTGCTGGGTGTGAACCCCTTCAACCAGCCTGGTGTGGAAGCCTACAAGAAGAACATGTTTGCCCTGCTCGACAAGCCTGGCTATGAGGCCGACTCGAAGGCTATCAAGGAGCGTCTGGCCAAAGAGCAGTAGAAAAACGCGGCATGTGCTATAAAACGGCAATAGATCAATATTTAGAGAGACACGGCTTTGAGGCTTTCTGCCCCAAAGCCGTGCTCTTCGACATGGATGGCGTGCTCTACGACTCGATGCCCCACCATGCCATTGCGTGGCAGCGGTCTATGGAGAAGTTTGGCATCCGCATGACCGAAGCCGATGCCTACGCCACTGAAGGTGCACGCGGCGTGGACACGATTCGCATGATGGTGAAGTTGCAGCAGGGGCGAAACATCGACGAGGCCGAGGCGCAGCGCATGTATGATGAAAAGACGTGCCAGTTCCACCTGTTGCCCGAAACGAGCATCATGACGGGTATTCCCAAACTGATGGCACAGATTCATGCCGGCGGACTGCAGATTGGGGTGGTCACAGGGAGTGGACAGCGTCCACTGATTGACCGTCTGCTGAAAGACTTTGGGAACTACTTGGACATCAACCATATTACTACGGCCTACGACGTGAAGCGCGGAAAGCCTGCTCCCGACCCTTACCTCATGGGGCTTGAAAAGGCGGGACACCTGCAACCCTGGCAGGCCATTGTTGTTGAGAATGCACCCCTGGGCGTTCGGGCTGGTGTGGCAGCGCAGATTTTCACCATAGCTGTCAATACGGGGCCGCTGCCCAATCAGGCTTTAATGCAGGAGGGGGCCAACCTGATCTTCAACCGCATGACCGACCTGAGTAATGACTGGAAAATGATTGTTGCTGAAGCTGATCGTAAGCCATAACGTTTACTGTTGCTAACACCACTCCAATACAAGCCTATGAAGACCCAAAACGACCGCTGGCAGTATCACTACAACGAAGTGATGCAGTTCATGAAGGACAAAAAAAGACGCCCTTCGAAACATCATGTCGAAGAGCACCGGATGCTGAACTGGGTGAAGTACAATAAGAAAAGGCTTGCTCGCGGACTTCTGTCTGCCCAGCAAACCTCCCTGTTCAATGTTCTGCTGGCCATGGCCGACAAACTGCGTCGGCTGAACCAGTATGCCTACGAAAAGCCACTGCCCTTTGATTGATTAGTCGTTGGCTTTTTCGATGAATCGTCGTCTTCGGTGGTTAGTCGTCATCTTCGTCATCAAAGTCGTCATCATCGCGTTCATCAAAAAGATTGCCGCGCTCAATATGTATGCCGCCCTGGCCGTTGATGTTCATTTCCAGGGGAATATATTCGTCGTCGGCATCGGGGTGGCTCACAATGACTGAGAACTCCAGCTCATTGTCGTCCACCTCATGAAACACAATGTTTTCCAGCACGCCGCGTTTCTGATAGTCGTTGTCAATGTAGCTGCTGAACGAACTCTTGAGAAATGTTTTGCTGAAAAATACCGAACTGTCGGAGCGCATGATGGTGAGCGTCACCTTGTTGTCTATATACTTTTGACCTGTCTCATCGGCCACCATGGGTAGCGAGTCGACGGGAGTGCGCTGCACTTTCACCACATACTGTCGGCCCAGCCACTTAATGTCCGTCTGTCGTTGGTCAACGCTCATACGGATGGGTGCCTGTGGTTTCTCTGGCACATACTTGGTGGTGATAATGTCTGGTTCGCTTTGTTTTTTCTCTTTGCAGGCAACGGCTCCCAGCATCATGATGCCGGTGGCCATAAAAAGTGGTAATATGCGTTTCATACGGTTTCTTTGCTGTTCAGATTTTTTATTGTTGGCAAAGGTACACAAATAATCTGAGACTGACAAGACTTCACTGCACAAAAAACGCCCGCTATTCACATAGCAGGCGCTGTCATATCCTAAGATACTTTCTTTTTCCATTTAAAAAGTCTTTTTCCCATTAAGGAATAAGGCTCGCTTGCCTTTTCAAAACACTATGTTAACCTAAATCACTATGAAAAAATAGTCTTTTCTTAATTATTATTGTTGTCTCTGTGTTGTCTCTGTCGGTTTCCTCCCCGTTGGCCTCTCATTTCTCTCATCTTCTTCTGATCAGCCTGATAGCTCTCATACTGCTCTGATGTGAGGATGGTCTTCAGTTCGGTGTCGTATTGCTCCCTGGCCTTCGTCATTTCTTCCTGGTTCATGCGTGGAGCGTTATTATTGCCTTTCTGCTTGAGGCTGTCGGGAGCCTGTCGGCCGTCTCTGCCCTGCGGTCTTCCCTGTCGGCCTGCGAAGCCGTTTCGCCCCTGTGGTCCGCGCATTCCGCCCCTCATGGGCAACAGCTTGTCTGAGTACTTCGTGTTCAGTTCCAGCAACTTTGCGGCCTGTTCTTCGTTCAGTCCATATCGCTTCACCGTTGCGTCAGTCCTGCGCTGAATCATTTCAGTCTTGTTGAACTGTCGGGGTTCGCTCTTCTTTTCTGCATCCTGTGCCATTACTCCCATGCTCATCAGCAGTGCTGCTGCCATGGCTACTATTGTCTTCTTCATATTAGTTACTTTTTTAGTTATTAAACTTACGTTTTATTACTTTTTTTGAGTTGCAACTAATATTCTGACGTAAAGGTATGGAAAAAGTTTAATTCAGCATCAAAAAAAATCATTTTTTTTTATTCGGATGCCATTTTTTTCGTACATTTGCAATCATATTCAGATTTTATGAGACAAATACACGCTTTTCTTGGCATTTGCGTTTTTTTCGTGACAATGCTGTTTGCTGGCTGCCACTCGTGCAGTTCTTCCGAAAATGAACAGTCGCAGGCCGACACCATCCCGCTGCTCATCATGCAAATTCAGAAGTGCTCGCGGCTCTACACCACCGAATTTCTGGTGCACAAGATTGTGACCTATGAAGATGTGGTGCGCCTCAAGGGTAAAATGCTGAATCAGGACTACAGCGTTCGGCTGCCTTTGGGCGACCGCAAAGTGGCCATTCCCATGGATGCTACGCTGAAGGCTTACATAGACTTTGCACAGCTTTCTGAACGGAGCATCAGTCGCCAAGGCGAACGCATCACCGTGACGCTGCCCGATCCCAAGATTATGCTCACCAGCACCAAGATCGATCAAAAGAACGTGCGTGAGTATGTGTCGCTCATGAGGGCCCACTTCAGCGATCGCGAGTTGGCCGACTTTGAGAAGCAGGGGCGCGAAGCCATTATTCAAAGCATCCCGAATCTGGGCATCGTGGACCAAGCCCGTGAGAGTGCCGCCCGTCTGCTCATTCCCATCATTGGCCAAATGGGCTTCAAGGAAGAGAACATTACCATCGTCTTCAGCAACGATTTCGACCCCACCAATCTGAAACGGCTGATAGAGTCAGACAAGAATGAAACGATTGACTGAACAAGACAATAACGTAACGACTGATTGAAATAATAAAGAAAAAAATGAAGAAGAACACCAGTTTTCGCTATTCATATCTTTGGTTGCTGCTGGCTGTGGCCCTTGTGCTGCTGGTGGGCTGGCAGTTGTTGAAAGTGGCTCCCTTGCAACTGGGGCTTGAGGAGAGCAACCGCATCGACCTGACGCCTGAGCAAATCAAGTCTATTCGCGATATTGGTCAGTGGGAGTTTCTGGCTGTTACCGATGAAGAACTGGTAGACACCACACGTCGCGGTTTCTTCAGCGATGACCATCTGGCACGCATTTACTATGGAACGCTTCGACTGGGTGTAGACCTGAGCCAGACCGATGAGAACTGGATCAGCACCGATGTCGACACCGTGCGCATTGTGTTGCCTCCCATCACACTGCTCGACGAGCACTTCATTGATGAAGCTCGTACCCGTGCCTTCCATGAGTCGGGCCGCTGGAGTGCTGAAGATCGCGAAGCCATGTATCGGCGTGCTCAGCAACTCATGAAAGCCCATGCCCTGACACCTCAGAACCTGCGTAGTGCTCAGGACAATGCCGACGCACAGGTGCGCAAACTGCTGCATGCCATGGGGTTTGCTCATGTGAGCGTAGAGTTCAGAGAGTAGTTTCTTCTTTCCCTATTCTTTGCAGACATCGACAACCGTTACCACGCCATTTGCCACACTAAAATGCACATCGTAGCCGGCAAAGGGCATTCCGTAGACACGGTGGGGGTCATCATGGTAGCGTGGGCGCGGGTCTAAGGAGAGCACTTCGTGCAGCGCTTCTTGTTCGTTGGGAGTAAAGAAACTGCTCCATTCCTGTGCCATCACCACCTGCAGGGGCTGCCATTCAGTCTCGTCAACAAAACCACTGCGGGCCTCTGGATGGCTGTCGGCATAGACCACGTAGGGTTTCACGTCGTAGATGGGCGTTCCGTCCATCAAGTCGGCACCACTCACTTCAATTACCGGTCCCAGCACGGGGTCGTGCTCCACCTTATTTATATACGCGCACGTGAGGCCCAGTGGGTTGGGTCTGAAAGGCGAACGCGAGGCAAACACCCCCACACGCTCGTTGCCACCCAGTCGGGGTGGCCTCACAGTGAGCCCTGCTGCCTGATGCCGATTGGCTGAAAACTCCCAGATTATCCATAAATGACTGAAGCGTTCCAGGCCCCTCACCGCCTCGGCATGCCGATAAGGTGGCTCAAACACGATGCGTCCTGACAGTGAACGTGCCAATCCACCCTGACGGGGAAGTCCAAACTTGGTGGTCAGCGGTGAGCGAAAATGGGCTATAGGCTCTATTTGCATAACGATTAATAGACAATAAATCGGTCTTGAGCGTCATAGAAGAAACGGTCGGCCAGACAGAACATCAGTACCGAAGAAATCACTTGGGCCGACAGCGAGGCGCCGACGATGAGCAGACTGGCCACTACTGCAACTACGGGCTGGGCACCGGCCAGCAGCAGGCCGCAAAACAGTAGGGGCACTACAATTAGCAGGGGCTTCACCATTTGTCCCAGCAGGGGCAGCACTGCAGCCTTCAGGCCACGACGCACGCTGGGCATGAGTGCTTCCAGGTGTGTAGCACCATTGGCCACCATATACTGGTAGTGCTGCTGGGTGTGGCGCAGTTGGCGTGTATAGGTTTGCAGCGCACGACTGGCACCCACATACAGCTGGCCCACAAGCACTGCGGCCAAAGGCACAAATATTTGCCACAGACCTGCTCCGGCCTGCCGAAAACTCATCAGCAGTGCCAGCAGGGGCAGCGAAAGCCCAGCCAGCAGGGCCACCGTTACGGGCAATAACAGTTTGTACCAGTTCAGTCGGGCCTTGTCTATCATCAAGAAAGCCACCGTCGTCACCGTGAGCAACAGCCACAGTGTGTCGGCCCACCAACAGCTGAGTCGCCACAGCAGCCACACACAACCGCCCAACAGCAACATTTGGCTCACGTGAATGACTGTGACTTGAAAAATGCGCATCAAGAAGCTACGGTCGGTAAGAGCAAGCAATGCCACGGCCATGCCAAAGAGCAAAAGCACGGGAACTGCTCCCCACAACGAAATATCAGATAGTTGCTGCATCATTCTGTATTATTTATAGTTCTACAATTTGATTGGCCGCACCTGTCACCATTGCCTCTTGGCTGGTGAGCACCACCGTGCGCCCCTGGGCAGCTTGCTGGTGCATATAGTCTATCGACTGCGGCAAAGGATTATCGACAAGCAGGATGGGACGGTCCAACAGACTGGCCACCGCCAGCAGCTGCACTCGGTTGTCGGCATGGTTGGGGCAAATGTGCCTCATCTCCTCATCCAGGATGCTGTTCGACACGGGCAGGTTGCGATTGGCTTTCAGTCCAAACACATCCTGTGCTGTTGGTGGCGTATAGCACGTGACCTGGCCAATGGGTTCCAATTGCGAGGGGGCATAGGCCATCATGCTTCTGAAAATGGCCACCGACTGCGGCGTGAGCGGTTCGCCATCGAGGCTGATGTAGCCACTCTTCACGTGCTCAAAGCCCAGCATGGCAAGCAGCCAGCGTGTCAGTCGCTCACTGCTTCCACCCGTCAAACAGGTCAGTTCGCCTTCATGGGCCATCAGCGACAACGTCTGCGGTTCGCCCTCCAGCAATACTTCGTTCAGTTCCAGCATCATGCTTATCGGTATTTTGGTGCAAAATTAGAAAAAAAATATGAATTATGGCGATGAATGGTGAATTATTCGTACCTTTGCATCATGATTAAAAGCCACAACTACCGTTTACCAGCCGAGTGGGAACCGCAAAGCGGTGTGCAACTCACCTGGCCGCACAGCGCAACCGACTGGGCCCCTATGCTCAGTGAGGTGCTGCACACCTACCGCGAAATGGCCGTCGAGATTTGCAAGCGAGAGCCTTTGCTCATAGTGGGCCCAGCTGAGTGTCTGCCTGCCGACATCGACTGCCAGCTGGCCACTGTCCCCACCAACGACACCTGGGCGCGCGACCATGGCTTCGTTACGCTTGTTAGTGATTCGGGAGCTGAAGAGCGCCAGTTGCTCGATTTCTGTTTCAACGGTTGGGGGGAGAAGTTCGAATCACACCTCGACAATGCCATTAACCGCCGTCTCTTCGATGAGGGCAAGGTGCGAGGCCAATACGTTGACCACTTGGACTTTGTACTCGAAGGTGGCTCTATTGAGAGTGATGGCCAAGGTACCATCTTCACCACTACCTGCTGTCTGCTGGCTCCCCATCGCAACCAGCCGCTCAGCAAGGAGCAAATTGAAGAGAGGCTCAAGACCTATTTGCATGCCCAGCGTGTGTTGTGGATAGACCACGGACAACTCACGGGCGACGACACTGATGGTCACATCGACACTCTCGTGCGCATTGCTCCCAATGACACTTTATTATACGTGGGGTGCGACGATTCTCATGACGAACAATTCGAGGAACTGCGGCTTATGCAGGAACAGCTGCACACCTTCCGTACGCTCTCAGGACAACCCTACCGGTTGCTGAAGTTGCCCATGCCGCAGGCTATCTTTGACGATGAGGGGCAACGCCTGCCTGCTACCTATGCCAACTTCCTGATTGTCAACGGGGCTGTGCTCTGTCCCACCTATGGTCAGCCCGACATTGATCAGCAGGCACTTGGCATCATTGCACTGGCTTTCCCCGACCGCGAAATCGTTGGTATCGATTGCCGGTCGCTCATCCAGCAACACGGTTCGCTGCATTGCTGCACCATGCAGTTCCCCATTACAAATTCCTTTTCACAATCCCTAAATTGACTGCTCTAAAAAATATGAAGATAGGATTTCTACAACAACACAACGTGGCTTCCACGCTCAACAACATCGAACGCCTGTGCGACGGCATTTGCGATTTGGCACGTCGTGGGGCGGAACTCATCATATTGCAGGAACTGCACAACTCGCTCTACTTCTGTCAGGAAGAAAATGTTGACCTTTTCGACCTTGCCGAGCCAGTTCCCGGCCCTTCCACCGAAGTCTACGGTCGACTGGCTCAGCAGCTTGGCATTGTGCTTGTCACCTCGCTCTTTGAGCGTCGAGCCACTGGCTTGTATCACAACACCGCAGTGGTCTTCGAGAAAGACGGTACAATTGCTGGAAAATATCGCAAGATGCACATTCCCGACGATCCCGGCTATTACGAGAAATTCTATTTCACACCAGGCGACTTGGGATTCCACCCCATTCAGACCTCTTTGGGCCGATTGGGCGTATTGGTGTGTTGGGATCAGTGGTATCCTGAAGCAGCCCGCCTTATGGCCTTGCAGGGAGCTGAAATCCTCATCTATCCCACCGCCATTGGCTACGATGCCAACGACACAGCTGACGAGCAGCAGCGCCAGCGCATGGCCTGGCAAACAGTGATGCGTGGTCATGCTGTGGCTAACGGTCTGCCCGTGGTGGCAGTGAATCGTGTGGGCTTCGAAGGCGACGTTCAGTTCTGGGGCACCTCCTTCGTGTGTGGTCCTCAGGGCGAAATTCACTATGAAGCCTCAACCGACGACGAAGAAAGCATCATCGTCGACTTAGACATGCAACGCTCCGAGCAGGTGCGTCGTTGGTGGCCTTTCCTGCGCGATCGGCGTATAGATGCCTATGGCGACATTACGCGACGTTTCATTGACTGAATAGCAGACGTGTTACGAAGGATTGTTTTTATATGGGTGGCAACTGTTATGGCGTGCGCAAATGTGGTGGCACAGCAGTTGCCTGACGATGGACTACTTACGCTCAGACCCCTGTTGCAGCAACTTGGAAACAGACTGCTGGCTGGAAAGCAAGGAAGCATTGTGGCCGTGAAGCCTCAGACTGGCGAGATTATTTGTCTGGCCACCAACTCGCCTACAGGCCCCGATGTGCGGTTGGCCATTGCTACGGCCTATGCGCCTGGCTCAACGTTCAAGACGGCGCAGGCGCTGACACTCTATTCAGAGGGATTGGTGACCGCAGCAACGGCCATTCCATGCGAAGGCGGTTTTCTGGACGGGAATATTAAGGTGGGGTGCCATCAGCATCGCTCGCCGCTCACGTTGGTCGATGCCCTGGCCCATTCGTGCAATACATGGTTCTTGTCTGCCTTTGCGTCGATGCTGAACGACACTTTTCTTTATGAAAGCAAGGAAGAGGCCATCGACGTGTGGCGCAGCTATATGCGAAGCATGGGGCTGGGTGGTCCGCTTGGCATTGATATGGCGGGCGAAAAGGGGGGCCTGCTGGCTAATGCGGCTTATCTGAAACGGCGTTACCCCAATGGATGGGATGGACTTACGGTGATGTGGGCTGGCATGGGGCAGGGCGACGTCACGTTGACTCCATTGCAGCTGTGCAACCTGGCTGCCAGCATTGCCAATCGCGGTTTTTATTTTCCGCCCCACCTGCACCAGGCCACACCCAAGCGTCCTTTGGCTCAGCGCTATCTTGAGGCACGCCGCACTAAGGTGAAGCCGGAAGCCTATGGGCCTGTAATTGAAGGTATGCGTAAGGCGGTGGAACATGGCACGGCGGCCAGCATCAATACATCTGCGTATAAAATTTGTGGAAAGACGGGTACTATCGAGAATCCCGGCAGAGATCACTCGGCTTTCATTGGCTTTGCCCCGATGAACAATCCTCAGATAGCCATTGCGGTCTACATTGAGCATGGCGGCTTTGGGGCTGATCTGGCTGCACCTGTGGCAGCATTGATAATTGAGATGTATCTGAAAGGTCAGCTATCTGCAGCGTCTGAGGCCCAGGCTCGCCGCTTGGCAGCCTTGTCCTTGAACTGACACCTATGACTGCATTTGCATCAGGCGGCTGATGGCATCTTGTTCGCCCACAGCCCAGATGATGTCGCCTTCCTCGAACTTGCGCGAGGGCTTGAAGGGCGACAGGTTCTCCTCTCCTTCCTCCAGTCCCACGACCATGCATCCATATTTACTGCGGATGCCGCTTTCTTGCAGTGTCTTGCCGATGAAAGGCGACTTTTCGGTGATGATGATTTGCTGTAACTTCATTTCACGATGCTCAACATCCAGGTCGGCTGGGGCAATCTCTTGTTCAATAGCATGGCCGAACTTGCTCAGCTGCTCGTCGCTGCCAATCACTTGAATGCGATCCAGTGGGAACAATTGTGACTGACCGTCGGGGATGTTCAGACGGTTGCCGCCTCGCAAGATGCTGCTCACGTGTACGCCGTATCGGCTGCCCAGGTTGAGCTGTTGCAGAGTTTTGCCCGACCAAAGCGAGCCAACAGGTACGTCGAATTCGGCAATGTGAATATCGCGATCCAGCAGTCGTCCTTCGTAGAGAGGACGCTTTTTGCCATGCACCTGAGCCTCGATGTCTCTTGACCGCAGGTTGTTGATGAACAGTCGTTCCAGCATGATGCTGCGTTTCTTGATGCCGCGCGACAGAATCATCAGAATCACGGCCACCAGTGCCAGCGTGAGGGCCAGTGAAGGTCCAAACTCTGTGAGTTGCTTGAAAACAACGAAGATGAATGCCATGGCCACGCCAATGCGCAGCAGGATAGTGAAGATGAGCGGCAGACGGTTGCGGTTGCTCTCGCGCCACAGCGCCTTGAACTCTTCACTGCGGTTCTTCTTCATGATCATGGCACGCAGGAAAGGCGATATGAGCAGTACAGCAACAATGCCTGTGATCAGGTCGCCGTGCCATAAGCCTTTCGTGAGGTTCTGCACGAAGGGGTGAATGAACATGAACACCATGGTGATGGTGGCCGTAGAAAGAATGCTGTAGACGATGGTGTTCACGGCCATCTGCACCAGCAGCTTTTTCCACAGGCTTTGCTTGGTGGAGCTGGGATGACTGGTCGACAGGTGGTTGAGCATCATGATGAGCTTCGACGGCATTCGGTGCTCCAATGCGTTGTAAGCCGGTGTGGCGAACCGTATCATGTAAGGTGTGAGAAAAGTGGTTATAACGGATACGGCCACCACGACCGGATAGAGAAAATCGCTGATGACGCCCAGTCCAAGGCCCAGCGAGGCAATGATGAAGGAAAACTCACCAATCTGGGCCATGGAGAAGCCGCAGCGCATGGCACTCTTCAGGCTTTCGCCACCCAGCATGAACGAGAAAGAACCCAAAACAGACTGGCCGATAATGATGGTCATGACCAGCACGAAGATGGGTAGGGCGTAGTCTTTCAGTATCTGTGGGTCTACCAGCATGCCCACCGACACGAAGAAGATGGCTCCAAAAAGATTCTTCACCGGCTCCACCAGTTTTTCAATGCGCTCGGCTTCGATGGTCTCGGCCAGGATGCTGCCCATGATGAAGGCACCAAAGGCCGACGAAAATCCTACTTTCGTGGAGAAGACGGCCATGGCGCAGCACAGGCCGAGCGACACGATGAGCAGCACTTCGCTATTGATGAGCTTGCGCACAGAACGAAGAAACAGCGGGACAGCCGAGATGCCCACCACCAGCCACAGCACCAGGAAGAAGGCTATGCTCAGGATGCTGTGAAGCAGCTGACCACCATCGGGGCTGGAGCCGCTGGCTATGGCGCTCAGCATGACCATCATGACAATGGCCAGGATGTCTTCGAGTATGAGCACCGACATGACAAGCCCGGCAAACTGCTGTTGTCGCAGCCCCAGATCGTCGAACGCCTTATAAATAATAGTGGTGGAACTCATGGCCAGCATGCCGCCCAGGAATATGCAGTCCATGCGCGACCATCCGAAGGCATGGCCCACACAGATGCCCAGCATAGACATGGACGCAATGATGCTCACTGTGGAGATGATGGGTGAGGCACCCATCTTCAGGATTTTCTTGAACGAGAAATCCAAGCCCAGCGAGAACAGCAGGAACATCACGCCAATGTCGGCCCACAGATGGACGTTGTTCATGTCGACCACACTGGCAGTGTAGGGCATGTGTGGCGACACCAGGAATCCTGCCACCACATAGCCCAGGACGAGTGGCTGTTTTAGTTTCTTGAATACAAGCGTAACAACACCTGCAACGATCAATATCAGCGCAAGGTCTTCTATAAGTGGCGGTAGCTCAGCCATGGTATGATGTTTTTCTTGTAGAGCGGAATTATTTGTTAAAGTCGGCTACGAGTTCGCATATCTTCACCACCACCTGCATGGCTTTCTCCATGGACTGAATGGGCACAAACTCGTAAGGCCCGTGGAAGTTGATGCCGCCGGCAAAGATGTTGGGGCAGGGCAGCCCCTTGAACGACAGCTGTGCTCCGTCGGTGCCGCCTCGTATGGGTTTCACTTTCGGAGCCACCCCCACTTGCTGCATGGCGTGCAGCACCAAGTCGATCACGTGCATGTTGTCGGGCTCAATCTTCTCCTTCATGTTGTAGTATTGGTCGTTCACCTCTGCCGTGACGGTGCCTTCGCCGTATTTCTCGTTCATGCGTTCGGCACACTGGTGTATGAATCGCTTGCGCTGTTCAAACTTTTCGCGGTCGTGGTCGCGGATGATGTAGCTCAGTCGGCCCAGCTCGGTATTGGTCTGCATGCCAATCAGGTGGTAGAATCCCTGATAGCCTTCGGTCTCTTCGGGCGTCTCTTTTCCTGGCAGCAGGGCAGCAAACTCTGCTGCAAGACGGTTTGCGTTCACCATCTTGCCCTTGGCATAGCCTGGGTGAACGCTCACGCCCTTGATGGTGATCTTGGCCGATGCGGCATTGAAGTTCTCGAACTCCAGCTCGCCCACGTCGCCACCGTCCATCGTGTAGGCCCAGTCGCAGCCGAAACGCTCCACGTCGAAGTGATGTGCTCCCATGCCAATCTCTTCGTCGGGATTGAAGGCCACTCGAATCTTGCCGTGCTTCACTTCCTGATGGTCGCGCAGATAGCACATGGCCTGCACAATCTCGGCAATGCCAGCCTTGTCGTCGGCCCCCAGCAGGGTGTGGCCGTCGGTCACGATGAGGTCTTCGCCCACATGCGACAGCAGTTCGGGAAACTTGCGTGGACTGGACACAATGCCTTCGCTCAGCACAATCTCCTTTCCGTTATAGTTTTCAACGATGCGGGGCTTGATGTCGGCACCGCTGCAGTCGGGGCTGGTGTCATAGTGCGAAATGAAGCCAATGGTGGGCACGCTCTCCTTCATGTTGGCAGGCAGCGTGGCATAGAGGTAGCCCTTGTCGTCCATCTCAACGTCTTCAAGACCTTCGCGTTCCAGTTCTTCTTTCAGGAATTTGGCAAATATCAGCTGTTTGGACGTGCTGGGCACAGTCTGGCTTTCCTCCGACGATTGTGTATCAAACTTGGTGTAGTTCAGGAATCTTTCTGTAATATTCATTTTCTTGTATAGCTAAGTATTTAAAATTGACGAATGTTGTCTGCACCGCAAAGTTTCGGTTGCGGCTGGCTTTTTTTACTTGACCACGATAATCTTACGGCCGTCGATGATGTTCACTCCCTTTTCTGGCAGTGCAAGTGGCTGTCCGTTCAGTTTGAAGATCTTGCCCGTCTGCTTCCCACCCATCGTTGTGTGTTCAATGGCGGCAGCATCTGTCACACCGACGGCAAACCTCACGTCGTTGCAGGTGTTGCTGATGGCGTCTGGCTTGGCCGAACGAACGGTGTAGAGCAGTGCGTCTCCAGAAACAGCATCGCTGCCTATGACGACAGGTATGCTCATCAGCGCGCCGTCAGCAAGCGGTTGCAGGTCAAGGCTGTAGAGCACGAACAGATAGTTTCCATTCGCCATTTGCCTGACGTTCAGCGTGTGATTTTTAGCAGACGTGCCAACGGCACATTCACTCTCGTTGACGCTCATGCCAGCAGGCAGTTGCAGGCAGAATTGCAGTGCCGTCGCTTCCGTTGGTTGCGAAATGCTCACTGTCAATGTGGTCTGTTGGCCTGCTTTCACCTCGATGGCGGGCACCATCAGCGTTTGGGCAGTAATACAGCTTGCCATTGTTACGAATACAAGCAGTAGGAATGTTTTGCGCAGTTCTTTCATTCTGTTTTTTTGTTAGTTTCTTACCCCTGGCCGGTGCTCGTTTTGGGGCTATAAGTATCTAAATGATGGTAGGGGAGAACGAGCTTCCTTTGACCGCTACCGATGCGGACGAGGACATTCTCGCTCCCTTTGTACGGTGCAAAGATACGAATTATAATTAATAATGTGTGTTTTTTTAACACAAATTTTTGCATATTTCATTGATAATGCCTAACTTTGCACATCTTTTTTATCATATATGAAAAAACTATTTGTTCTTAGTGTTGTGCTGCTTGGCAGTATAGGTATGTTCGCCCAGCATCGTAGCGAACAGGAAGCCATCGAACTTGCTCAGAATTTTTTGAACTCCCGGTCGGTAGCACATAAACCCGATCTGAAGGCCGTTTCGCAGCAGCATCTGTCAGCGGCGCGTCGCATGTCGAAGTCGGCCCAGAAGGCAACGTCGTTTCCTGGCTATTACATCGTGAATGATGAGGCCAACCAGCGCTTTGTGGTTGTGGGTGCCGATGAGCGCATGCACAAAATACTGGGCTATTCAGACAACGGAACGTTCTCTGCCGACCGCATGCCTGAGCAGTTTCTTGAGGTGTTGGGCTGGTATGACGCGCAGATGGAAGCATTGCAGAAAAGCGCTCTCACAGTAGCAGCCCCCGAGCAGCCGGATGAGAGTGTGCAGCCCATAGCCCCGCTGATCAAGACAGCGTGGGGACAGGAAAAACCTTACAACAACGACTGCCCTTCTGACAGTCATGGCCTGAAATGCACAACGGGCTGTGTGGCCACAGCCATGGCTCAGGTGATGAACTATCACCGACATCCCGAGAAAGCGCAGGGAGGCACCGTGTCTTATACGACCCAGACAACGGGAATCGAGCAAAGCCTGAACTTCAACACCATTGCTTTTGACTGGAGCAAGATGCAGAACAGATACACGCTGTTCAGTCCCCAGGCTTCGAAGAGCGAAGTTGCAAAACTGATGCATGCCTGTGGTGTTTCGGTCTTCATGGACTACAGCATCGACTCCGGCACAATCCCTGCGCTCATTCCCTATGCCATGATACATCATTTTGCCTACAATCCCAACATGCAGTATGTCCTGAAAGACTACTACGACAGCAAGGAGTGGAACGACATGATCCGGAAGGAACTCTCCGCAGGTCGGCCTGTGCTCTATGGTGGAAGCGGCACCACCCAAACCGACATACTGGGCGAGGTGGAGGAAAGTCATGGCAGCCATCGCTTCATTCTTGACGGCATGGACAAGAACGGACTCTATCACTTCAATTTCGGTTGGACGGGAGAGTGCGACGGCTACTTTGCGATAGATGCCATTCATCCCGTCAGGCAATTCAAGGCACTGGGCATTCCTCTGCACACCTCCACCTACGATTTCAATCTTACTCAAGGTCTGGTCATGGGCATATCGCCGGAAGAGTTGGGCGAGGAAGCCGACGTCTTCTATACCATGACCTTGAAGCTCGACACGTGTGTCAAGGTCGATTCGCTGACCAGCATCACTTTCCAGCCCTATTGCTGTTCCAACAAGACCAACAAGGAACTCAGCTTTGAAGGCAAATTCGGACTGGGTGTGTTCGATAAGGATTGGAATCTGATAGACACTCTTTACACCGCCGACAAGGAAATTTCTGTTCTGCATGTAGGCAGTTACTTCAGGAAAAGTCTGTCTGGCACGTTCTGTTACGACGCTGCCACCTTTCGTGAAGGCCAGCAATACTACATTGCTCTCTATGCGCAGCATGCCACCAGTTCACGGCCCACGCTTGTGCGAACGCTCCATGGCGAACAAGACTGGTATCGTGCCACTGTGTCTGGTGGACTTGTGCGGTTGGAATGCAAGGAGCCCATTAGCGGCGGCGCAGTCCCTGGCCCCCGGCCGATAGCAGGCGATGTGAATAGCGACGGTGTTGTTGACGGAGCCGACATTGACAGCGTCATCAGCGTGATGGCCCATGCCGGTCATGCCGCCCAGGACGACCGCCCCGCCCCGTCGCAGCAACAGCTTTCTGCCGACGTGAATGGTGATGGCATGGTCGATGTGGCCGATGTTGTGGCCATCATTGTCATCATGACAACCGAAAAATGACATTCGTCAAGTTTCGCTGAGTATTACAAAAACAACGACTGGCCCATGAAATGATTTTGTGGGGTCAGTCGTTAAACCCAAATCGGTCATTAGACTGTTACGCGCTAACACGCTTTCTTTTTGTCATCTGCCCCGCCGCTTTTCGATTACAATGGGACCCCATTGCGCACTCAAAGCAGCAGGACATCTGTTCAAAAATAAAGGATGTTATCATCATAACGCTAATGACCGATTTGGGTTAAAACCGAAAAATCACTCATTCTTCTTTCGATGAATGAGTGATTTTTCTTGTAGGAACATTGGGACTCGAACCCAAGACCTCTTCAATGTGACTGAAGCGCTCTGAACCAACTGAGCTATGCTCCTATCTCGCCCCTTGCTTTGCCTTGTGAACCCGTTGGGATTCAAACCCAAGACCTTCAGAACCGGAATCTGACGCTCTATTCAGCTAAGCTACGGGTCCGATTTGCGGGTGCAAAGGTAAGAAGATTTTCTGAATGCGCCAAATTTTTTTGCAACTTTTTTTCGTCAAGGTTGCATTTTCTGCATTTTCAGCGTTTTTCCTACTCCACAATCTTGGGATATTTGCGTGTCCATCCGTCCATCCTCAGTCGCATCACGCCGAAGAAAGCCTCGCCGAAGATGCCGCCCGACATCTTGCTGGTTCCCTCGCGTCGGTTGACGAAGATCACGGGCACCTCCTTGATTTTGAATCCAATCTTGTAGGCCGTATATTTCATTTCGATCTGGAAGGCATAGCCCTTGAATCTAATCTTGTCGAGCTCAATGGTCTTCAGCACGCGGCGCTTGTAGCATTTGAATCCGGCCGTGGTGTCGTGCACCTTGAATCCTGTGACCAATCGCACATATTTAGAGGCAAAATAGCTCATCAAGACGCGCCCGATGGGCCAGTTCACCACGTTCACGCCGCTGATGTAGCGCGAGCCTATGGCCACGTCGTAGCCCTCTTCGGCACAGGCGGCATAGAGCCGTGGCAGGTCGTTGGGGTCGTGGCTGAAGTCGGCATCCATTTCAAAGATATATTCATAGTCGCGCTCCAGCGCCCATTTGAATCCAGCAATGTAGGCAGTGCCCAGTCCCAGTTTGCCGCTGCGCTCCACGATGAACAGGCGGTCGGCAAACTCGCCGTTCATGAGCCCCTTCACGATGCTGGCAGTGCCGTCGGGCGAGCCGTCGTCTATGACAAGGATGTGGAAACACTTCTCCAGGCCAAACACGGCCCGGATGATTTTCTCGATGTTCTCTTTCTCGTTGTAAGTCGGAATGATTACAATGCTGTCGCTTTTGTTCATAGCTTTTTTTGATGTTTTCTCGGCAAAGATACACATTTTTATTCATGTGCCGTTTGTTATTGGTGTTTTTTTTCTTAATTATTCTTATTTTTTGCTACCTTTGCATGCTCAAACACAGTCCTGCACGCGTGTGTCAGGTCATTTCTCTCTACGACGATGAACATACAGGAACTTCAAACACTCTATGCCCGTTTGCCCCAGGTCAAGGCGCTGTCTGCAGCTCTGGAAAAAGATCAGAGCCCCGTTTTTCTCGACGGTCTGCTGGCCTCCAGTGCCCCCATGCTGTTCAGTGCGCTGGCCACCCGTTGCGCCGCCACCATGCTCTTTGTGCTTCAGGATGCCGACGAGGCCGGCTATTTCTATCACGACCTGTGCCAGGTGATGGGCCAGCAGCAGGTGCTCTTCTTTCCCTCCAGCTACAGGCGTGCCATCAAGTATGCCCAGAAAGACGCCGCCAGCGAAATTCTGCGCACCGAGGCCCTGTCGCGGCTGAGCCAGCAGGGCGCCATCCAGTCAGAACCCTGCTACATCGTTTCCCATCCCGAGGCCCTGGCCGAGATGGTGGTGACGCGCAAGAACCTTGACGACCGCACGCTGCTCCTGGAGCAGGGCCAAACGGTGGTGGTCGGCGATTTCTGCGCCCGTTTGCGCCAACTGGGGTTCCGCGAGGTCGACTACGTCTACGAGGCCGGCCAGTTTGCCCTTCGTGGCAGCATACTCGACATCTACTCCTTCAGCCACGAATACCCCTACCGTGTCGATTTCTTTGGCGACGAGATCGACTCCATCCGCACCTTCGAGGTCGACGACCAGCTGTCCCGCGAGCGTTGCCAGCGCATAGAGATTGTGCCCGAGCTGTCCACCGTCGAAGAGAAAGAGTCGCTGCTGAAGTTCATGCCCCCCCAGTCGGTCCTGGTGGTGAAGGACTACCTCTACGTGCGCGACGCCATCGACCGCACCTATCAGGCCGGCTTTTCAGACCAGGCCCTGCTGGAGCGCACCACGGGAGCCACCGAGATGGAGCAGCGCGAGATTGAGCGCGAGCTGCAGCGCGACAGCCGCATCATCACCGGCGCCCAGTTCATGGCCGACAGCCAGCCCTTCCGCCGCATCGAGTTTGGCCACCGTCCCTCCTCACAGCCCCGCACCACCATCCGCTTCCACATCACCGTGCAGCCCCTGTTCCACAAAAGCTTCGACCTGCTGGCCAAGACCTTCGAAGACTACCAGCTGCGGGGCTACACCGTCTACGTCCTGGCCGACAGCCAGAAGCAGAACGAGCGCTTGCAGGAAATCCTCACGTCGTCAGTCTTCACCCCCGTCGACAAGACGCTGCACGCAGGCTTTGCCGACGACGACCTGCGCGTGTGCCTCTTCACCGACCACCAGATCTTCGACCGTTTCCACAAGTACAACCTCAAGAGCGACAAGGCCCGCTCGGGCAAGGTGGCCCTCACGCTCAAGGAGATACAGCAGTTCGAGCTGGGCGACTACGTGGTCCACGTAGACCACGGCGTGGGCAAGTTTGGCGGCCTGGTGCGCATGCCCCTTGGCGACGGCCGCCATCAGGAAATGATCAAGATCATCTATCAGCGCGGCGACGCCATCTATGTGTCCATACATTCCTTATATAAGGTGTCCAAGTACAAGTCGCCGGACGACGGCCAGCCCCCCCGCATGTCCACCCTGGGCACCGGCCAGTGGGAACGGCTGAAGGAGCGCACCAAGACCCACATCAAGACCATTGCCCGCGACCTCATCCGTCTCTATGCCACGCGCCGCCGTCAGCGCGGCTTCGCCTTCAGCCACGACACCTATCTGCAGCACGAGCTCGAAGCCTCCTTCCTCTACGAAGACACCCCCGACCAGCTGAAGGCCACCCAAGACGTCAAGGCCGACATGGAGCAGCCCCGCCCCATGGACCGCCTGGTGTGCGGCGACGTGGGCTTCGGCAAGACCGAGGTGGCCGTGCGCGCCGCCTTCAAGGCCGCCGTCGACGGCAAGCAGGTGGCCGTGCTCGTGCCCACCACCGTGCTGGCCTATCAGCACTACCGCACCTTTGCCAGCCGACTGAAAGACATGCCCGTGCGCGTGGACTATCTCACGCGTGCCCGCACCGCCCGGCAGACCCGCAGCGTGCTTTCCGACCTCGAAGCCGGAAAGATAGACATCCTGATTGGCACCCACAAGCTCATCGGCAAGTCCGTCCACTTCCACGACCTGGGCCTGCTCATCATCGACGAAGAGCAGAAGTTCGGCGTTGCCACCAAGGAAAAGCTGCGCCAGCTCAAGACCAGTGTCGACACCCTCACCATGAGCGCCACCCCCATTCCGCGCACGCTGCAGTTCTCCCTCGTCGGGGCCCGCGACCTCAGCGTCATCAAGACACCGCCCCCCAACCGCTACCCCATTCAGACCGAGATCCACACCTTCTCGCCCGAGATCATTGCCGACGCCGTCAACTTCGAGCTGTCGCGCAACGGCCAGGTCTACTTCGTCAACAACCGCATCAGCGACCTCACCCACATTGCCCAGCTCATCCGCCACCACGTGCCCGACGCCCGCGTCGCCGTGGGCCATGGCCAGATGAAGCCCGAAGAGCTCGAGCAGATCATCCTCGACTTTGCCAACCACGACACCGACGTGCTGCTCTCCACCACCATCGTCGAGAACGGCATCGACATTCCCAACGCCAACACCATCATCATCAACAGCGCCCACCACTTCGGCCTCTCCGACCTTCACCAGATGCGCGGCCGCGTGGGCCGGGGCAACCGCAAAGCCTTCTGCTACCTGCTCGCACCGCCCCTGGCAGCCCTGTCCCCCCAGGCGCGCCGCCGCCTCGAGGCCCTCGAGAACTTCAGCGACCTGGGCAGCGGCATCAACATAGCCATGCAAGACCTCGACCTGCGCGGTGCCGGCAACCTGCTGGGCGCCGAGCAGAGCGGCTTCATCAGCGACCTGGGCTATGAGACCTATCAGAAGATACTCAACGAAGCCATGGCCGAGCTCCGGAACGAGGGCACAGACAGCCCCGACGGCCCTGCGCCCAGCCCCGTTCCGTCCGCAGCAGAGGGGACTGTGCACCCGCACGCGCAGCAAGGAGCGCAGCAACAAGCTGAGAGCCTCTTCAGCCGCCATGGGGCAGGGGGCGAGACTTTCGTGGCCGACTGCACCCTCGAGAGCGATCTTGAAATGTATTTCCCCGACCGCTACGTGCCCAGCGACTCAGAGCGCATGCTGCTCTATCGCGAGCTCGACAGCGTTCGCGACGACCGCGAGCTGCTGGCCTACCGCGCCCGTCTGCAAGACCGTTTCGGTCCCCTTCCCCATGTGGCCGAAGAGCTGTTGCAGGTGGTGCCCCTGCGCCGCCACGGCATGCAGCTGGGCTGCGAGCAGATCATGCTTAAGCAGGGCCGCATGTTCCTCTTCTTCGTGAGCAATCCGCAGAGCCCCTTCTATCAGAGCCAAGCCTTCGGCCGCCTGCTCGACTATGTGGGGCGTCACGCCTCGCGCTGCAACTTCCGCGACCAGCAGGGCCGCCGTTCGCTCGTCGTCTCACAGGTGCCCACCGTAGAAGAGGCCGTGCGCGTGCTACAGGACATTAAGTAATGAAAAAAAACAAACTTGTTATGATTATTTTGAAACGAATGCGAATAATGAAAATAATTCTGTCCCCGAATGAGAATAAATATTATTCCAATTCGTGAGTTTATTATTCCCATTCGTTCCAATTCTTCCAATTCGTTTCCCTATAGCAAACACGAATTGTACCAATTTGTTTTCAATGATAACTTCATGTAGAATTGAAACGAATTAGAAAAATAGGAATAATTTTTCTACGCGAAGCGTCGCCTGACAAAACAAGGAAAAACAAAAAAACATAGAAAAACAAGAAATGTTTCAACCGTACAGAAAAATTATTCTTATTATTCTAATTTCTTTCAGTTTTTATTCTTTTTTCTTTGTCATTTCTTTCAACCACCATGTCGAATCCTTTCCCCTTTTTCCAGTAATTTTATGGAACACGAAGACACGAAGAAAAAAAATAACTTGTTATGATTATTTTGAAACGAATGAGAATAATGAAAATAATTCCGTCCCCGAATGAGAATAAATATTATTCCAATCCGTGAGTTTATTATTCCCATTATTCTAATTCGTTTCCTATCCCGTTGCAGCGCATGGAAGCAATCAGGCGGGCAAACATTTCGGCCAGGCCGTAGCGCGGACGCCACCCCAGCGCGCGCAGCTTCCCGGCACTCAGGCGCAGCCTGGTCACGGGCGAGTAGCCCATGTCCCCGCGCAGTTCCGTAACAGGCCGCTTGCCCGGCATGAACGTGTCGCACACCATCTGTGCCATGTCCCTCACCGACGTGTAGGTGTCCTCATTGGCCACGTTGTACACCTCGCCCTTGCCGCCCCTCAGCAGCAACAGCAGCAAGGCGTCAACCGCATCGGTCGTGTAGCAGTAGCAGCGGCACAGCTGGCCCGTGGTGTGCAGCACAATGTCGCCGCCCGCCACCACGGCGCGCGCAAACTGGGCAAACACCCGGTTGTCGTCGGCCCGCACCCCCGCGCCGAACGTCTGTGCCAGCCGTGCCACCCGCACCGGCACGCCATGCTCCCAGGCGTAGGCACGGCACAGCGCCTCCGCCGCCAGCTTGGCCGCCGGGTAGCTGCTGCGCGGCTCGGCCAGGTCAGTGCGGCCCAGCATCGGCTCCGTCAGCGGCTCGCTGTCGTCGGCCACCGTGCCGTAGACCTCCAGCGTCGACGCCACCACCACCGCCCTGGCCCCGCAGCGCCGGGCATAGTCCAGCACCGCCCTCGTGCCGCCCGCCACGGTGAGCCAGGTGGCCGCCGGGTGCTCCGCAAAGAAGCGCGAGGCCGTGGGCCCCGCCAGGTGAACAATATAGTCGGCGCCCACGGCGGGCCGGAAGCCCGCAGCGTCCGTCATGAAGTCATGGCCATAGTATTGCAGCGCGTCGCCGGGCGGTCCAAACAGAGCGCTCGCCCCTGCCACGTCTCTCACCACGCACACCACGCGCAAGCCCGCCCCGTGCTCGCTGTTCAGCCGCAGCAGCGTGCGCACCAGACAGGCCCCTATCAGTCCCGTGGCCCCCGTCACCATCACCGCCTTCCCCCTCAGCTCGTCCCGTCCGCCATATAGGCAGGCCAGCCACCGGGCGTCCTCTTCCACCACCCTGTTCATCTATTTTGCCTTTCCCTTTCCTCCCTGATGCCCATCATCGCCTCGGCCAGCAGCAGGTCGTAGTCCGTCGTAATCTTCATGTTCTCTTCGCCGTCGTCGGTCAGCGTCGTCATGCCGTAGCCGTAGTGAGCCATCAGCGAGCACGAGTCCGTGAAGTCGTGCCTGCCGTCGGCCCGGGCCCGCTCGTGGGCATAGAGCAGATCGCCCAGCCCGAACGTCTGTGGAGCGCGCGCCACGGCCGCATGGCTGCGGTCGGGCAGGCTCACGGTGCCATCCTCCCGTATCAGCAGCGGCGTCTCCACCGCCTGCACGCAGTTGATGCAGCTGCCGCAGCGCAGGGCCGTGTCTATGTTGGCATCGATGCTGTGAGCGCTCACAAAGGGTCGCACCGCATCATGCACCATCACCAGCGCCTCTTCGCCGTCGGCATAGTCCCGAGCCGCGCGCAGCGCCCGGTAGATGGAGTCCTGGCCCGTCGAGCCGCCCGTGACTATTTGCGCCACCTTATTTATATGATAGCGCGCCATCTGTTCCTTCAGAAACGACTGCCAGCCGTCCAGACACGCCACGATCATGGCGTCCACCCGTGGCACCCTGTCGAACACCTCCAGGGTGTGAACCACTACCGGCTTCCCGCCTATTTCCGCAAACTGCTTCGGCACCTTGCAGCTCATCATGCGCGAGCCCCTGCCGCCAGCCAGTATCAGCGCAATAATCTTCATTCCGTTTGCCATGTTTTCACTCGTTGAACACAATTTCCAGTCCGTGCCGGTCGCGCCTGTTGCGCGGTGGCAGCAGCCAATAGTCGCTATAGGCAATGCGGCAAATCTCGTCGGGGTCGGCCGGACCCTCAAACACATGACCCTCAAACACAATGTCCCTGTGGGGCACCATGGCCCGTCGCGGGTTCTGCTCGTAGAACCACGCTCCGTAGGAGTGCATGAAAAGATTGTGCTGGCCAAAACAGCGGCCGATGAGCCTGAACAGAGGGAACACGGCGTGGTGCAGCAGCCTGTAGGCCATGCCTGCCAGCACGTCGTGCCGTCCCGCCAGTTTCAGGTTCACGTTTACCGACAATTTCCCTGCCAGTCGCTGCAGCCAGGGAATCATGTCGGCCTCATAGGGGAAGATGTCAACGTGCAGCCCCCTGTAGCGTTGCGCCTCGAGCATGCGGCGCTCACCGCTGCCGTGTGGCAGTCGGCTGTGTGTTGTTGTTCCCAGGTCTCTCAGCATGGCCCATTCCTTGTAGTAGTGCGGGTCGGTGTCGTGGTCTTGCAGCACATATTGCGGGTGGGGGTGGCGTTTCAGATAGTTGCACAGACGGCCAAAGTCTTTCTGCTCCACCACAAAATCCATGTCGTCGTCCCAGGGGATGAAGCCGCCATGGCGCAGTGCTCCCAGCACGTTGCCGCCGTCAATGCGGCAAGGCACACCTATTTGTTTGGCAGTTTGCTGCAGATAGAGGGCCATGTCGAGCAGTCTCAGCTGGGCTTTTCTCAGCACAGAGCCATCTGGATTGTAGTCTCTGCGCAGGCTTTCTGCCGTCTCGCCGGTATTGAACGTCTTTGCCGGTTCCTGTATGTTCATTATCTTAGTTTTTGCGTCTATTTACTAGCGGGAATAGTTAAATTTTCTGCAAAAGTACACAATTTTATTTACCCACCCCTTAAATACTGTTAAAAGTTCAGAATAATACTTTATTTTCGGTATCTTTGCGGCCATGAAAAAAATTCCAGCATGGAAACGCTGAAGGAAAAAACAGCACGTGGATTGTTGTGGAGTGGACTCTCAGGCGGAGTTCAGAAGGGGCTCAACCTTCTGTTCGGCATTTTTCTTGCGCGCCTGCTCACGCAGTCCGATTATGGCATGGTGGGCCTGCTGGCCATCTTCTCTGAGGTGGCGGGTGCCTTGCAGGAAGGTGGCTTCGTAAATGCCCTTAACCGTCGGCGGTCTGTGAGCGATGCCGACTACAACTCCGTGTTCTGGTTTTCTGTGCTTACCGGTATGGCGCTCTATGGTCTGCTGTTTGCCTCAGCCCCGCTTATCGCCCGTTTCTATGGTATTGACGAACTGACATCTTTGTCACGTTATGTTTTTCTTGGCTTTCTCATCACCAGTTTTGGCATAGCGTCGCGTGCCTGCATGTTCCGTAACATGATGGTGCGTGAGGGGGCTGTCATTTCGCTGTCGTCTCTCATTGTTTCGGGCATTGCCGGCATTGCCATGGCTGCCAACGGCTTTTCCTATTGGGGCATAGCCACCCAAAGCATTGTCTACAACCTGCTGAGCACTGTGGCGTGCTTCATGGTGGCCCGCTGGCGTCCGTCGCTGACCGTAAGTTTCGGCCCTGTTCGCGAAATGTTCGGGTTCAGCAGCCTACTGGTTCTCACCACCCTTGTAAACATTGCCAAGGGCAGCATCATCACAATTATTATGGGAAAGATGTACACGCCCGCCGATGTGGGCAACTACACGCAAGCCAACAAGTGGAATTTCATGGGGTGGTCTGTCGTTGCTTCAATGACCGGCAGCGTGGGGCAGCCCATCTTTGCGCGTACTGACGACGACCCAGCACGCCAGCTCCGTGTGCTGCGCAAGCTGCTGCGCTTCACGGCCTTCGTTGCCTTTCCGGCCATGTTTGGTCTGGGGCTTGTGTCGCATGAGCTGATTGTCATCATGCTGACCGACCGCTGGACTGCTGCAGCCGGTCTGCTCCAGTGGCTCGTTGTGGCAGGTGCCTTCCTGCCAGTGTCTACGGTGTTTGTCAGTCTGCTCGTCAGCCATGGGCGTTCAGACGTGGTCTTGCGGTGCAGCATCGTGCTCATGGTCCTGATGCTGGTGGGCATGATGGCTGCAGCACCTCATGGCGTCAGCGCCCTGGTGGCTGTTTGTGTTGTTTCGCATGTTGGCGAGGTTGGGTTGTGGTTCTGGTTCGTGCGGCGCGAAACGGGGCTCACGGCGGCCCACTTGCTGAGCGACTTGTCGCCCTACCTGTTGCTGTCATTGGCCTTGGTGGCAGCAACTGCTGCAATAGCTTCGCCCATAAGCAGCGTCTACGTGCGTTTGGTCGTCAAGGTTGCTGTCATGGCAACGGGCTACTGCCTTACCCTATGGGCCTTCAGGTCGAAAACATTCTTGGAGTCCGTAAACTATCTAATCAGAAAATGGAAATGAAAACAGTATCGGTCGTGATGGCCACCTATAACGGCGAACAGTATTTGGCTGAGCAGATTGATTCCATACTCAGTCAGAGCTATCCCATACATGAGCTGATTGTGCAGGACGACTGTTCTGCCGACGGAACGACAGACATTGTCAGGCGCTATATGGCGAAACATTCCTTCATCAAGCTTTTTGTGAATGAGCGTAATGTGGGCTACAACGAGAACTTCCGACGCGCCGCCATGCACGCCACGGGCGACTTTGTGGCTCTGTCAGACCAGGACGACATTTGGTTCCCGCAGAAACTGGAACGACAGGTGGCGGCCATTGGCCACAGTGCCATTTGTTTCTCAAACACCCTTGATGGCAAAACGCCTGAGAGTATTGCGCCGTCACCCGACCGTCCTTATACATTAGAAACGATTGTTTGGCGCAATCAAGTGTCCGGCCATACCATGCTCTGCCGTCGCGACTTTGTGCAGAATCCTCATCATTGGCTTGGCTATATCTTTTACGACTGGAGCCTTCTGCTCCATGCACTCATCAGCGACAGCGTGGTGAAGATTGCAGAGCCGCTGAACTTCCACAGGCGACTGGAAAACTCTGTGACAAATGTGCGGCTGCGTGCCGTTACATGGCAGTCGTATGTGTATGGGTGGAGTGCTTACCGAATCTGGCAGAACCATCCGTCGCACCGTCGTTTGCATGCCTATCTTTATGATTTGACGCTTGACACTCCACACAAAACGGCAAACCGCATGTTGCGGCTCATGCTGAGGCATGACATTGTTGCGCTGCTGCAACTCAGCCTGCTTTGCATGAAGCATCGGCATGCAACCTATCCCACCCCCCAAAGGGGCATCATGGGCGTGTTGAGAGGATTTTTCATGCCACATCTCACGGCATATCAATGGTTACGGGCCAAAAAGTATAACAAACAAAG